>JBBFMG010000035.1:0-13815 GCA_037478575.1 Burkholderiales bacterium
CAGCCCATGTTCCACTTCAGCGTGAAGCCCAGCCCGCCCAGATACGTCGGGCGCGATACCATCGGCCAGGCGGTGGACTTCACCGGTCTGGAAGAACTCAACAACGGCAAGGGCCTGATGAGCGCGGACAAGTTCTACCGCGTGCCGGGCAAGGAGAAATGGTTCGTGGGCGGTGACGTGCTGCGTCCGCACCTGCTGACCACCGCCATCGGCCATGCCGCCATCGCCGTGGACGGCATCGATGCCTACCTCAAGGGCCAGGAGCTGGAGAAGCGACCCAAGGTGGACGTGCGGCACTTCGACGAGGTGCGTAAGTGGATCGAAAGCGGCCACGAGTACCGTGAAGTGCACGGCTACTACGAGGGCACGTCCTTCGACAAGGGCATCCTGCACAACTTCGAGGACCGCTCGCACAAGTACATCATTCCGTCCAACGAGCTGTTCCTCGGGCACTTCACCTACACGCCGCGCAACAAGCGCAAGGAAATCATCCTCACCGCGGAGCAGGCCCTGGGCAACTTCCAGGAGCGGCTGCTGCCCCTGTCGGAGCAGGAAACCGTGGCCGAGGCCAAGCGCTGCATGTCCTGCGGCCTGTGCTTCGAATGCGACAACTGCGTGATCTACTGCCCCCAGACCGCCGTGTTCAAGGTACCCAAGAAGGACAACCCCACCACCGGCCGCTATGTGGACACCGACTACACCAAGTGCATCGGTTGCCACATCTGCTCCGACGTGTGCCCCACGGGCTACATCAAGATGGGCATGGGTGAGTGATGATGGTTGCGCCCGCCAAATCCGGTCGGCGCTCGGTGTGGAAATGGGTGGCGGGGCTGGGCGCCCTGCTCGCCCTCAGCCTGGGCGCCATCGCCGCCGGCGGTGGTGACAGCCCAGCGGGCACCGCCACCGGCCGCACGCCCAAGCCCACCCTGGTCATCGAGAAGGGCGAACGCTGTGTCGAGGATACGGCCTACATGCGCCGTAACCACATGAAACTCCTGATGCACCATCGGGACGACACCGTCCATCAGGGCATCCGGACCGAAAAACACAGCCTGCAGAACTGCATCAACTGCCATGCCAGCAGCAAGAACAACAGCGTGCTGGGTACCGACCAGAACTTCTGCCAGAGCTGCCACACCTACGCGGCAGTGAAACTGGACTGTTGGGATTGCCACGCCAGCAAGCCCAAGCAGCAGGCCACTGCGCCGGCCGTCGCGGTCGGGATGGCAGCCGCTGCCGGAGGCAAGCAATGAACGAGAACAACGCGACCCCCGTCGATCAGGAACGGCGCCAGTTCCTGACCGCATCGGCCGCCATGGCCGGCGTGGCCATCGCCCCCGGCGTGGTCCTCTACAACATCGCCCACGGCAAGCCTGCGGACCAGCCGGTGAGCAACGCCGTGCGCTGGGGCATGCTGATCGACACCAACCAGTGCCGGGAAGGCTGCGACGCCTGCGTCCGGGCCTGTGGCGAGGAGAACGGCTTCGGCCACGGCACGCGGGAAACGGATTCCCAGTGGATCCGCAAGGTGGAGCTCAAGGACATGCGCAGCGGACGGACCAAGTCCCTGCCGGTCATGTGCCAGCACTGCGCCGAACCGCCCTGTGTGGATGTCTGCCCCACGGGCGCCTCCTTCAAGCGCCCGGACGGCATTGTGCTGGTGGACCGCCACATCTGCATCGGCTGCCGCTACTGCATGATGGCCTGCCCGTACAAGGCGCGCTCCTTCGTGCACGAGCGCCTGACCGACCAGAACCCGGACGTGCCGCGCGGCATCGGCTGCGTGGAGTCCTGCACCATGTGCGTGCACCGGGTGGACAGGGACCAGCAGCCGGCCTGCGTGGAAGCCTGTGCCAAGGCCGGCCACGGTGCCATCATCTTCGGCAACCTGAATGACCCCAACAGCGAGATTGCCAAGCGCATCGCGCAGTATGCCACCGTGGAGCTGCGCGCCGACCTCAAGCTCAATCTCGGTGTCCGTTATCAAGGGTTCTGAACATGCACATCACCTACCGCGAGGTTGAAGGCCGCACTGCCCGCTACTGGGCACTGCTCGGCATCATCGGCCTGTTTGCCCTGATCGGCTTGGGCGCGGCCTGGTACATGGAACACCACGGTCACATCGTCACCGGCATGACCAACCAGATCGTCTGGGGCATGCCCCACGTGTTCGCGGTGTTCCTCATCGTGGCCGCCTCCGGCGCCCTCAATGCGGCTTCCATCGCCTCGGTGTTCGGCAAGACGGCCTACAAACCCCTGGCGCGTCTGTCCGGCCTGCTGGCGGTCGCGCTGCTGGCCGGCGGTCTCATGGTCCTGATGCTGGATCTGGGACGCCCGGACCGCGTCATCGTGGCGGCCACCTACTACAACTTCAAGTCGGTGTTCGCCTGGAACGTGTTCCTATACACCGGCTTCTTTACCTTCGTCGCGCTCTATCTCTGGACCATGATGGACAGCACGGTCAGCGCCTACACCCAATACGCCGGCATGGCGGCCTTCATCTGGCGCCTGGTGCTGACCACCGGTACCGGCTCCATCTTCGGCTTCCTGGTGGCGCGTGAGGCCTACAGCTCGGCCATGCTGGCCCCCATGTTCATCGTGCTCTCCTTCTCCTACGGCATGGCGGTATATCTGCTGGTGCTGATCGCTTCCTATGCCTGGACCGGCCGTCCCCTGGGGGATGCCATCCTCAATCGCCTGGCCAAACTCCAGGGCTGGTTCATCGCGGGAGCGCTGTATTTCGTGGTCGTGTTCCACATGACCAATCTCTATTTCACCAAGTACCACGGCGTGGAGAAGTTCATCCTGGTGGAAGGCGGGGTTTACACGCAGATGTTCTGGATTGGCCAGATCCTGCTGGGCTCGGTGATCCCCATGCTGATCCTGTTCAATCCGAAACTGCGCGCCTCACGCGGCCTCTTGGTGACCGCCTGCCTGCTGGTGGTGCTGGGCGGGCTCGCGCAGATGTACGTCACCATCATTGGCGGCCAGGCCTGGCCGCTGGACATCTTCCCAGGTTGGGAAGAGCGTAGCTCGTTCTTTGACGGGGTCATCCACCCCTACAGCCCCTCGCTGCCGGAAGTGCTCCTGGGCCTGGGGGGTGTGGCCGTGGCGCTGGCCATCGTCACCATCGGCGTGAAGGTGCTGCGCTTCCTGCCGGAAAGCCTGGCTGACGCAGACGTGGATCCCCACGCCGCGAAATAAACCTTCCGGGAGGAGGCATGTTTTCCCCATTCCGCGCCCACCGGCGCCCGCCTCCCTCCCCCCGAGAAACGGAGGGGCCGGGCCGCTGACCCGGCCCCTCGAGCCGCAGCCATGAGCCGCGTCCTCATCTCCGCCGCGCACAAGTCCTCGGGCAAGACCACGGTCAGCATCGGCCTGTGCGCGGCGTTGCGCGACCGTGGGCTCAAGGTCCAGCCCTTCAAGAAGGGGCCGGACTACATCGACCCCATGTGGCTTGCCCAGGCCGCCGGCCGCGCCTGCTACAACCTGGATTTCTACATCCAGAGCCGGGAGGAAATCCTGGCCACCTTCGCGAATCACGCAGCGCACGCCGACCTCGCCCTGGTGGAGGGCAACAAGGGCCTCTATGACGGCCTCGATCTGGACGGCAGCAACAGCAACGCCGCCCTCGCCAAACTGCTCGCCCTGCCCGTGGTGCTGGTGCTGGATACCCGGGGCGTGATCCGCGGAGTTGCGCCCCTGCTGCTGGGCTATCAGGCCTTCGACCCGGCGGTGAACATCGCCGGCGTGATCCTCAACAATGTGGGCGGCAGCCGCCACGAAGCCAAGCTGCGTGCGGTGGTGGAGCACTATACCGACATTCCCGTCCTGGGTGCGGTGCACCACGACCCGGACATGCAGATCCTGGAACGGCATCTGGGGCTGGTCCCCGCCAATGAGGCGCAGGCGGCGCAGACCCAGATCCGGGAAATCGGCCAACGCATCGCCCGCCAGGTGGACCTGGACCGCCTGCTGGCCGTGGCGGCGGCAGCCCCCCCCTTGGTAGCGCCTCCGGCCCCGCGTGCCCTGCCCAGGCCCGGCGCTCCGGTGCGTGTGGCCATCGCCAGGGACCGGGCCTTCGGCTTCTATTACGCCGACGATCTCGATGCCCTGGCAGCCGCCGGGGCCGAGCTGGTGCCCTTCGATGCGCTGCACGATCCCTGCCTGCCGGAGGCCGATGCGCTGTTCATCGGTGGGGGCTTTCCCGAGAGTTTCGCCCGCGAACTCGCCGCCAACCGAAGCCTGCGCGAGGACATCCGCCGCGCCATCGAAGGCGGCCTGCCAACCTACGCCGAATGTGGGGGCCTCATGTATCTGGCGCGCAGCCTCACCTGCAACGGCGCCACCCACGAGATGGTGGGTGTCATCCCGGGGGACGTGGTGATGCACGCCAAACCGGTGGGACGTGGTTACGTGCGGCTCAAGCCCACCGGAGCATCCCCTTGGCTGCGCCCGGGTGAACACCTGGAAGAAATCCAGGCCCACGAATTTCACTACTCGAGTCTGGAAAACCTGGCCGGCGGCCTCACTTATGCATACGAAGTCAAGCGGGGCCATGGCATCGACGGCCGGCACGACGGCTTCGTGTACAAGAACCTGCTCGCGTCCTACACCCATCTCAGGGGCACCGCGGCCTTCGACTGGCCCCTGCGTTTCCTGGAATGGGTGAGACGCTGCCATATCCATCACCAACCCCGTCGCGCTTCCGCCGGTTGAACGCGACGCAGCGAGAGGAGTCACCCATGTTCACCGTCACCCAAACCGCCGCCGTCCAGATCGCCAAGGCCGCCGAACTCAGCGGCGCCCAGGGGCTGGGCCTGCGCATCGCCGCCAAGGTCACGCCCGAGGGCGATGTCGAGTTCGGCATGGGCTTCGACGAGGCACGCATCGAAGACATGGAGATCGTCTGCCAGGCGGGCGTCAACGTCCTGATCGGCCCCAAGAGCTGGGAAATCCTCAAGGGGGCCACCATGGATTACGTGGAGCTGGCCCCGGGCCAGTTCGGCTTCGTGTTCATTCCGCCGCGCGAGGAAGAGCCGGCCCCTTCGGGCGGCGGCTGCGGCGCTTCCGGCTGTGGCGCCGGCGGATGCGGTTCCGGCGGCGGGTCGAGCTGCGGCTGAAACGATGGACAAGTTCGACGTCATCATCATCGGCAGCGGCCCCGGCGGCTACAAGGCCGCACTCACCGCGGCCCGCCTCGGCGCCAAGGTCGCGCTCATTGAGAAGGCGCTGCCCGGCGGCAACTGCCTCAACCTGGGCTGTATCCCGAAGAAGACCCTGCTCCACCTCGCTTCCATCATCGAGGACATGCAGCATCTCAAGGGGCGCGGACTGGTGGGCGAGATCCGCGGCGATTTCCGCGCCGCCATGCGGCACAAGGACGAGGTGGTGGCGGGCATCCGCAACAACTTCCCGGTCTGGCTGCGGCGTCTGGGGGTGGCAGTCATCGCCGGCCGGGCCCGTTTCATCGGACCCTACGAGGTCGCGGTCGATCCCGTCTCGCCACAGAACGGTGAAGCGCCGGTGCGCACCCTGAGCGCCCCCCGCATTCTCATAGCCACCGGGTCCGAGCCCAGACCGTTGGCGGAATGTCCCACCGACGGCCGTTTCATCCTCGATACGCGGGACTTCATGTCCATGACCGAGGACAGGCCGGCCTCCATGCTGTTCGTGGGAGGCGGCATGGCCAACGTGGAACTGGCCTACCTCATGCATCAGTTCGGCACCGATGTGCTCATCGTGGAGCGGGCCGCAAGCCTGCTGCCCAATGCGCGCATCCCCGAGCATGCGGTCAATACCCTGGTGCGCAAGTTCCACCGCATCGGCCTCAAGTTCCGCACCGGCACTTCGGTGGCCAGCTGTCAGGTCGAAGACGACGGTGTAACGGTCACCTTCGACGACGGCAGCCAAGGACGCTTCGACAAGGTGCTGGTGGCCGTGGGCCGGCGTCCCCTCACCGCCGGACTGGGGCTGGACAAGGCCGGCGTGAAGGTCAATGAAGACGGCTTCATCGTCACCTCCAGCTATCTCGAGACCAGCGTGCCGGGCATCTATGCCATCGGCGATGTCAAGCCGGGGCCCATGACGGCCAATGCCGCCCTGCATGATGCCAAGATCGCGGCCACCAATGCCCTCACGGGCAATGAGCTGACTTTCAACTATTTCATGGTGCCCACGGTGCTCCATTCCGCCATGGAAATCGCGGCGGTCGGTCTCACGGAGGAACAGGCGGAAGCCGCCGGCTTCGAGCCCGAAGCGGCACGCACCAGTTTCGGCGGCTCCGGCAAGGCACGTGCCTACCACGACACGGAAGGCTTCATCGAGGTGGTGCACGACGCGGAAACGGGGCAGTTGCTGGGAGGCTGCATCGTGGGACCGGAAGCGGGCGAACAGATCCAGATGATGACCGCGGCCTGCCAGTCCGAGCAGGGTCTCTGGTTCTTCAAGGAACTCTCCTACAGCCATCCCTCCTGGTGTGAAGAGTTCGAAACCGCCATCGAACCCTGCACGTCGGCGTTTTCGCGCTCGGCCAAGGAAGTCTTCCGTCCCGGTATCTTCCGCCCCCTGCGCCCCAAGAAGGCGGTGCGCAACGCCTGATTCCCGCGCTCTCAAGCGGCGCGGGCCTGACCCAAGCAGATCACAACGCAGATCGACGTCACATGGATTTTCTACCGGTTTTCCTGAACATCCGCGGCAAACATTGCCTGGTCGTGGGCGGCGACGAAGTCGCCGCGCGCAAGGCCGCCCTCCTTCTCAACGCCGGCGCCCGGGTGACGGTGGTCGCACCGCAGCTCGCCGAGGCCTTCGAGCAGCTGCCGCACCGGGAACGGCTCCATCATCACCCGGGCGAATTCACGCCGGATCTGCTAAACGACGTGGAGCTGGTCATGTGCGCCCTGACGGACGAAGCGAAGGCCCGGGAAGTATCGGAAGCGGCGCGTGCCCGCCATCTGCCCGTCAACGTGGTGGACACGCCGCACCTGTGCAGCTTCGTCATGCCTTCCATCATCGACCGCTCACCCATCCTGATCGCGGTGGGCTCCGGCGGCGCCTCACCGGTGCTGGCGCGACTGCTGCGGGCGCGCCTGGAATCCATGATTCCCTCCGCCTATGGGCGCCTGTCGGCGCTGGCGGCACGCTTCCGCGACCAGGTGAAGGCGAAATTCAAACGACCGGAAAACCGGCGCATGTTCTGGGAGAAGGTCTTCCAGGGGCCGGTGGCGGAAATGATGTTCGCCGGACAGGACGAGGCAGCGGCCGCCACCCTGCAGGCCATGATCGAGGGCGAAATGGAGCCGGACGCACGCATCGGCGAGGTGTATCTGGTGGGGGGCGGCCCTGGCAACCCGGATCTGCTCACTTTCCGCGCCCTGCGCCTGATGCAGCAGGCGGACGTGGTGGTCTATGACAATCTGGTCTCACCGGCGGTGCTGGACATGGTGCGGCGTGATGCCGACCGCATCTATGTGGGCAAGAAGCGCGCCGACCACGCCCTGCCCCAGGAAGAAATCAACGAGCTGCTGGTGCGCCTGGCCAAGGAAGGCAAACGGGTGCTGCGCCTCAAGGGCGGGGACCCCTTCATCTTCGGCCGCGGCGGCGAGGAAATCGAAACCCTGGCGGAACACCGCATTCCGTTCCAGGTGGTGCCCGGGATCACCGCTGCCTCCGGCGTGGCGTCCTATGCCGGCATCCCCCTCACCCACCGGGACCATGCGCAGGCTTGCGTATTCGTGACCGGACACCTCAAGGACGGCAGCATGAACCTGGACTGGGACATGCTGGCACGGCCACACCAGACCATCGTCATTTACATGGGCCTGCACGGCCTGCCCGTGCTCTGCCAGAAGCTGGTGGAGCACGGCCTGCCGCCGGAGACACCCGCCGCCATCGTGCAGCAGGGCACCACCTCCAAGCAGCGGGTGGTGACGGGAACACTCGCCACCCTGCCGGCGCTGGCCGAAGCCGCCCAATTGCAGGCACCCACGCTGATCATCGTGGGTACCGTGGTCACCCTCCACGACAAGCTGAAGTGGTTCAACCCAAGGGATTCCCATGACGGGTTGACCCCCGAGGCTGCCGGCAGGACCGGCACCGCCTGATCCTTGCCCGGCCGCCATTGTTGGGCCGGCTCAAATGCAAACGGCAGCCCAGGGGGCTGCCGTGACTTTTCCGGCGCCGGGCTCAGGCCGCGATCTTGTTGGCGGTGAGATCCCAGCCCGCCGACACGTTGCCGCCGCCGGCACCGTCGGCACGCTTCTGCTGGGTATAGGTCCACTTGATCTTGCCGTAGGAGAGCGCGACCGTTTCCCGGGGGAAATCGTCTCCTGCGCTGCCGGAGGGCGCAACGCTGGAGACGATGACCTGCTCCATCTTGATCTCCATGTATTTCATCTTGTCCCCCCCGGCGCGGCAGAGCTCCAGCGTCACTTCCTTGATGTGCTTGCCGGTGCAGCAGGCTTCGTAGAGTTTGGGGCTGGCCTTGTCAAGCAAATGGGTGAACACGAACGGCGCGTGATTCACCCGCTCCGCCGTGGCGCCACCCGCGCTGCTGGCGGTGGCGGAGGCGGGCTGTTCCAGGCTGTGGGAGAAGGATGTGATCTCGATCCAGTCCTTGTGCCTATCATCGCTGCTTTCGCCGGGAATGCCGTCGATCTTGAGGAAGGCGTCGAATGCCATTGTCGGTCTCCTTTCGTTCGGGTGAAAAACCTGGAATGAAGCGCGCCGGCGCTTAGCGTGCCGGCTGCGGCAACTCGGCCACCAGCCTGAGGGAGATGGTGAGCTCGTCCAACTGGAAATGGGGCCGCAGAAAGGCCGCCGCCCGGTACACGCCGGGCTTGCCCGGCACTTCCACCACGTCAACGCGCGCCTCGCGCAGGGGATATTTGGCTTTGGCTTCCTGGGAGGCGGAATCGTCCAGCAGCACGTATTGCGCCAGCCAGGTATTGAGATACTGCTGCACGTTCTCCCGGGAGGCGAAGCTGCCGATCTTGTCGCGCATGATGGCCTTCATGTAGTGCGCGATGCGCGAGGCGGCGAACACATAGGGCAACTGGGCCGACAGACGCGCGTTGGCATTGGCCGCATCCGTGTTGTAGGTCTTGGGTTTCTGCACGGACTGCCCGCTGAAGAAGGCGGCGTAGTCGGTGTTCTTGCAGTGCACCAGGGCGATGAACCCCAGATCGGACAAGAGTTTTTCATTGCGGTCCGTGATGGCGACTTCGGTAGGACATTTGAGCGCGATTTCGCCCTCATCGGTGCGGAAGGTGTGTGTGGGCAGATCCTCCACCAGGCCCCCGCCCTCGACCCCCCGGATGGCCGCCAGCCAGCCGTAGTTGGCGAAGGCATCGGTCAGACGGGCGCCGAAGGCATAGGCCGCATTGGCCCAGAGATACTTGCCATGATCGGTGCCATCCACGTCCTCCTCGAAGTTGAATTCCTCCAGGGGGACCGTGTCGCGGCCATAGGGCAGGCGTCCCAGGATGTGGGGCAGGACCAGGCCCACGTAGCGCGCATCGTCGCTCTCCCGGAAGGATTTCCATTTCGCGTATTCGACGGTATCGAATATCTTGGAGAGATCCCGGGGCTTGCCGATGTCGGTGAAGCTGTCCAGACCAAACAGGCTGGGCGCCGCCGCCGCGATGAAGGGCGCGTGGGCGGCCGCGGCGACATGGGAGATTTCCTCCAGGAGGTAGAAATCCTCCGGATGGCGCGAAAACTCGAAGTCGCCGATGAGGGCGCCATAGGGTGCACCGCCGAAGGTGCCGTACTCTTCCTCGTAGATTTTCTTGAACAACGCGCTCTGGTCGAATTCCGCGGCCGAGCGGAAATCCTTGAGCAGATCCCTCTTTGACGCATTGAGCACGCGGATCTTGAGCATGGGCCCGGTTTCGGAGTGGCTGACCAGATAGTGGAGCCCGCGCCAGGACGCTTCCAGACGCTGGAAGTCCGGATGATGCATGATGGCATTCAGCTGATCCGAGAGCAGCCGGTCGAGTTCGGCTACCCGGGCGTCGATGCTTGCGGCGAGGTCCCTGGACAGGGTCACCGTGCCCGCCAGCACTTCCTCCACCAGGGCGGCGATCTGGTCCCGCGCGCGCAGCTTTTCCGTTTCGTTGGTGGCGATGCGGCTCTGCTCGACGATGGCGTCCAGCAGACTGGTGGCGGGGCTGACGGCAGGCGCTTCCTGGGGCTGCAACTGGGTATTCATGCTTCACTCCTTGTCGTTGCGGGTAGCGGCACTGAGGGCCCGCAGCTTTTCCGTGTCCCGCACCACGGCGTCGAGCAGTTCCTCGAGACGGTCGTTGCCGGTGATCTTGTTGCGCAGGTCGGCCAGCCGCGTGCGGATCTCCAGGAGCTGCCTGAGGGGTTCCACCTGCTCCACGATGCGCTGGGGCTCGAAATCTTTCAGTTCGTTGAACCGGAGCTCCACCGCCAGTTCCGAGCCGTCATCGCGCAGACGGTTGGCCACCCGCATCTGCAGACGCGGTGCCATGCCCTTGAGGACGTCATCGAAATTGTCGCGGTCGATTTCCACGAACTTGCGTTCCTTCAGCTTGGGCAACGGCTGCTCCGGCTGCCCGCTGTAATCGCCGATCACTCCCAGCACGAACGGCAGCTCCTTGGTCTCGATGGCGTCACCGATCTCCACGTCATAGGTGATCTGCACCCGGGGCGGACGCACCCGCGAGAGTTTCTTTTGCGTACTTTCCTTGGCCATGATTTGCTCCCTGTTCGGTTGAATCCCGGCAGACATGCGCCTGCCCTCCACGCGCGGGCCGCGGCCCCGACGACGCCCCGGGCTCAGGCCGGCAGCCAGACATCCTCCCGCCGCAGCTTGCGCCCGATGTCCTCCAGAAAAGCCGCCAGCTCCGCCACCGTCAGCGCCGGGTCCGCCAGCAGACGGTCCAACGCGTAGGCCGTCTCCGCGTAGAGCGGGTGGGCTCGCCACGCCGCCTCCTCACGCCCCAGGGCCAGGACGGCCTCTCCCGTCCCAAGTATACCAGTGGCTATGCTTTTGGTATATGCCTTTGGCATCGCTCGGAAGGTCGCTGCCAGGACGGGCGCATGACCACGGCTGAGCCAGTAGGTGCCGCGCCAGGAGGACTCCGCCCGGCCGCCGCTCCACAAGGCACCCAGCAGGGCCAGCCAGGCACAGGCCGCCAGGGCCTCCTCGCCCTTTTCCTGCGGCAGCGGCAGGAGGATCATCTGGTCCGAGGCCCTGTGCTCGAAGCGGCGCAGGAAACTCTGATAAAAGGCCAGGTTGAGCAAAGCCTGGGCGAGGCTGGCACCCTGTCTGTCAGCCAAAAGCTGCGCCAGGCGCGCGGCGGGCTGGTTGGTCAGATGCCGCGCCACCACGCTTTGGGCAAGCCCCACATCCGCTGCGCCATCGCCAGCCTGCACGTGGGATTCCAGGAACTGCCGGCAGGCCAGGGCCTCCACCGAATTTTCCATGGCATTGCGCAGCTGCTCGCGCAGACCGTCGAAGAACACCTCATAGGCAATGGGCGCGAGATGGGCGCCACCCCCGGCCGCCTCCACGGGCAGCACGGCGCCGCCCACCAGGGGATAGCGCCGGCCACTCAGATCGCGGCTGGGCAGGAGCACGCCAATGAAGATCCAGTCCCCGTCGTGCGCCAGATAATGGAAATCCAGGGCCTGGGCGGCGTCATAGCGGCTTTCCCAGCCCGGCTCCGCAGCAGCCGCCTGCAGACCCTCCTGGAGCGTGCGCTCGAACTCCTGCACGACGGGATGGCCGACATGGATCCGGACGAAATCGGCCCGATTGGGTAGCTTGCCGAACAGCGCATAACCCGCCGTCCGCGCGCCCTGGGTAAGCCGCAGGGGCAGCACTCTCACCGATTGCCCTCCCAGTGGGCCACCGTCTCGGGCAGGCCAAGCCGGCGCAGGCCGGCAAGCGCCAGGGGATCGGCCCCGCTCACCATGCGGAAGTTGAAACGCACCACCTGCGCCCCCTCGCCGCCCCCGGGGGGGGCCGGCAGCCGCCACTCCAGCTGCTGGGTGGCACCGGCCAGTGGCGTCACCCGCGCCTCGGTCAACAGACGCATCAGGCCCAGGCGCCCACTGTGGTGGGCGACCGAACTCGATGCCCCGGAGAAGGACACCACCTGAATGCGGGCACCCTGGGCGGCGCCTTCACCGGCGGGCCAGCGGAAAGCCATCCAGGCCTGCGGCCCGTTGCGGTAGCGCAACACCTGTCCGTCGATCTCGATGAGGATTTCGGAAAGCCCCGGCGTGGGCACCGGCTGCAGTTCGAAGCGCGCCCCCTCGCCCTCCACCAGCACGCCGTTGGCCACCGCGGTCAGACGTTCCACACCCGCAAGGAAGGCGGGGTGGAAACGCACGCCCAGGCCGGCCCAGGTGCGTGGCACCCACTGCTCGCCGCGGCGCACCACCAGCCCGGCCAGATGCCGGTCGAGAAAGCGTGCCAGCGTGCCTTCACCGGGCTTGAGGAAGCGGGCGATGTCGGCAACGGCCGCCTCGTTGCCGGATTCGGCAAAGGGATATTTGGCGGCGAGGTTGCGCCACTGGGGCATGACCTCGGCCTGCCAGGCGCGGTTGATCTCCCGCTCCACGGCGGGAATCAGCGTCGCGTAGGCCTGGATCAGCGGCCGCACCAGCAGCGGCCGCACCGTGGCCCGGCTTTCATCGGACTGGCCCGCGAGCAGGCTGCCATCCGCGAGATTGAGGGCGTCGGCGAACTCGGAGCCGCTGCCATTGAGGGTGGCGACCATGAGCTGGCGCGCCGCACCCCCGGGGTCGGGCGCCGCGGCGGTCTGGAGTAGCCGTGTGCGCAGGCGGGCGAGCTGCTCCAGGTAGGCGTGGAGGGGGGACCGGCCGTTTTCGCTCCCGGCAACGAGCGCCGCAACCGCCGTGAAGCGTCCCCCGACTTCGCCGAGATCCGGCTTGGCGGAAACTTTTTCCGGGGCCGACGCGGTCTGCCCGAGGAGAAGCTTTTCCGTCCGTTGGACCACGCTGTTGCGGGCGGATGCCAGGGAGCGGCTGAGCTCCGAAGGATTGTCCCAGGCCGTCTCGCTGGCAGCCCGCGCCAGGATCAGGCGCAGGGGGGAATTCTGCGCATCGGCCAGACGCGCCAGGCCCTGTGCGGCCTGCTCGAGGCTGGCAAAGTCGCGCACAGCCACCCCCTGCAGGAACTTTTCCCACTCGCGCGCATAATCGGCCTTGTACAGCGCGAGCAGCGCCGCCCGGTTGCGTGCCACATCACCATCGGCACCGAGATCGTCCTGATGACTCACGGCCAGCACCCAGTCGTCACCCTTGACCTGGCCGCGGCTGGCTTCCTCGATGGCTTTGCGGAAATACTTTTCCCACGCCTCCCGGGTAAAGGCACCGGGAATGATATGGCTGCCCGCGACCAGGTCGGTGTCGCGATTGTTCAGGATGCGGCCCACTGTCATGGGTGCGAATTGGGTGTTGGCGCGGGCTTTGAGCTCGTTGTACACGCGCTCCGTGGCCGACAGGCGGTGCAGCCGGCCCCGCAGCAGCTCGCGGCTGCTCGCCACCAGCGCCTGCTGATTCTCGATCAGAGGCAGGTCCGGTTCGCCTACCTGGGACACGTAGAATCCCACCACGCGTTCGGCGAGGGGCAGCACCTCGCCCAGGGAGGCCGTGCCACGCTGCGCCTCCAGCCAGGGCCGCCAGAAGCGCGGCAGCTGATCGGCCAGGTGCGCGGCTTCCAGCCGTTCCCGGTGTGCCAGCATGAGGTAGGTCTTGAGGGCGTTGTAGGCATCTTCCAGCCGGTCGGATGGAGCGGCGGGCTCCACCTGAGCCGCG
>JBBFMG010000036.1:0-13771 GCA_037478575.1 Burkholderiales bacterium
GGTGATGGCCGCTCCCGCGCCGGCCGCCCAGGCCGCGCCCGCCCCGGCGGCGGAACCCGCGATGCCGGAGGGACACGTGGTGAAGTCGCCCATGGTGGGCACCTTCTACCGCGCGCCGGCGCCGGGCGCCAAACCCTTCGTGGAAGTGGGTCAGACGGTGAATGCAGGCGACACCCTGTGCATCATCGAGGCCATGAAGCTTTTGAACGAAATCGAGGCCGACATCGGCGGCGTGATCAAGGCCATCCTGGTGGAGAACGGCCAGCCCGTCGAGTACGGCGAGCCGCTGTTTGTCATCGGTTAGACCTCCACGCACCAGGCGCGGGAACAGGGCAAACGCGGGCCGCATGGCTGCCACCCCTTGGAACCGACCGTCCCGCCCTGTCTGCGTAGTGAACTAGAGGTTTCCCCATGTTCGAAAAAATCCTGATCGCCAACCGCGGCGAGATCGCCCTGCGCGTGCAGCGTGCCTGCCGCGAAATGGGCATCAAGACCGTGGCAGTGCACTCGGAGGCGGACTCCGACGCCAAGTACGTGAAGCTCGCCGATGAGTCGGTGTGCATTGGACCGGCGCCCTCCCATCTGAGCTATCTCAACGTCCCGGCCATCATCGCCGCCGCCGAGGTCACCGATGCCGAGGCCATCCACCCGGGTTACGGTTTCCTGTCGGAAAACGCCGACTTCGCCGAGCGGGTGGAGTCCAGCGGCTTCGTGTTCATCGGCCCGCGGCCGGAGAGCATCCGGCTCATGGGCGACAAGGTGAATGCCAAGCGCGCCATGCTGGAAGCCGGTGTGCCCTGCGTGCCGGGCTCGGAAGGCGCGCTGCCGGAGGATCCGGACGAAATCCTGCGCATCGCCCGCGACGTGGGCTATCCCGTGATCATCAAGGCCGCGGGGGGCGGCGGCGGGCGGGGCATGCGCGTGGTGCACACGGAAGCCAACCTGCTCACCGCCGTGAACATGACGCGCAGCGAAGCCCAGTCAGCCTTCGGCAATCCCGAGGTGTATCTGGAACGCTTCCTGCAGAATCCCCGCCACATCGAGATCCAGGTGCTGGCCGATGAGCACGGCAATGCCATCCATCTGGGGGAACGCGACTGTTCCATGCAGCGGCGCCACCAGAAGATCATCGAGGAGGCACCGGCGCCCGGCCTGGACCCCAAGCTCCGGGACAAGATCGGCGAGCGCTGCGCCGCCGCCTGCCGCCGCATCGGCTACCGCGGTGCCGGAACCTTCGAGTTCCTGTACGAGAACGGCGAATTCTTCTTCATCGAAATGAATACGCGGGTGCAGGTGGAACACCCGGTGACCGAGCTCATCACGGGGGTGGACATCATCCAGGAGCAGATCCGCATCGCCGCCGGCGAGAAGCTGCGCTACCGGCAAAAGGACATCCAGTTTCGCGGCCACGCCATCGAGTGCCGCATCAACGCCGAGGATCCCTATACCTTCGTGCCCTCGCCCGGACGCATCACCCAGTACCACGCGCCGGGCGGGCCGGGCATCCGGGTGGACTCCCACGTCTATCAGAACTACTACGTGCCCCCCTACTACGACTCCATGATCGGCAAGCTGATCGCCTACGGTGCCACGCGGGAACAGGCCATTGCCCGCATGCGCATCGCCCTGTCCGAGATGGTGGTGGAGGGCGTGAAGACCAACATTCCCCTGCACCAGGACCTGATGCAGGATCCCGCCTTCATCGCCGGCGGAGCCAGCATCCATTACCTCACTCACAAGCTGGAAGCCCTCAAGCCGGGCAAGTGAAGGGCATCCGCCCATGGCCTGGCAGGTCCTGAAGATTCGCACCGACGCCGCAGCCGCCGAGCGTCTCGCCGACGCCCTGCTGGAGGCGGGTGCCCTGTCCACGGGTATCGAGGATGCCCAGGCCGGCACGGCGGCGGAACAGCCCCTGTTCGGCGAGCCCGGCCTGGAGAAGACGCCCCCCCTGTGGCAGGACAGCCTGGTCACCGCCCTGTTCGCTCCTGGCGTGGATGTGGCGGCAGTGCTCGCCGCCGCGACCCAGGCAGCTGGCCTGGCCGCGCCGCCGCCCTGGGAGGTCGAGTCCCTGGCGGAACAGGACTGGGTCCGGCTGACCCAGTCCCAGTTCGAGCCGATTCCCATCTCGCCCCGCCTGTGGGTGGTGCCTTCCTGGCACGGGGCCCCGGATCCCACGGCCATCAATCTGGTGCTGGACCCAGGGCTCGCCTTCGGCACCGGCAGCCATCCCACCACCCGCCTGTGCCTCCAATGGCTCGACGCGGAACTCGAGCCCGGGGAATCGGTGCTGGATTACGGCTGCGGCTCGGGCATCCTGGCCATTGCCGCGAAGAAGCTGGGCGCGGGCGAAGTGGCCGGCGTGGACATCGACCCCCAGGCCGTGGCCGCCGCGCGCGAGAATGCTGCACGCAACGGCGTGGCAATCACCTTCGCTTTGCCCGGTCAGCTGCCTGCGGCACAATACGACGTCGTGCTGGCCAACATTCTCGCCAATCCCCTGCGTGTGCTCGCGCCTGCCCTGGCCGCCGCCGTGCGGCCGGGTGGCCGCATCGTGCTCTCGGGGCTGCTGGCCGAACAGGCGGCGGAAATGAGCGCCCTCTACGCCCAGTGGTTCGACATGGCGTCCCCCGTGTGCGAGGAAGGCTGGGCACGTCTTGCCGGTGTGCGCCGACCATGAGCATGCAGACCACCTGCCCTTCCTGCCAGACCGTGTTCCGCGTGACGGCGCAACAGCTGGAAGTGCGGGGGGGCAAGGTGCGCTGCGGCAAGTGCGCCTTCGTGTTCAATGCCTTCGACACCCTGGTCACGCCCATCGAGACGGTGAGCCTGATCGCGCCGCCGGACGAGGCGCCGCCGGTCACGGAACACATCACCCTGCAGCCGGCGCCCCTCACCATGGCGGAGCCCCTCACCGCCTCCTTCCCCCTGCCCACGGACGAGCAGATCCAACGGGAGACGGAGGAAATCAACCGCACCATCGCCGAGACCGAGCAGCTGGACAGCCAGCGGCCCCAGCGCAACCGGGAGGAACGGGAAACGCGCGCGCGCCCGCGTCTGGAAATCACCCCGGAATTGCAGGAGAAGCTGCAGAACCTGCAGGAACAACTCAGCGCCCAGGAAAAGCGCGCGCGCTGGCGCCGCCTGGGCTGGGCGGCGGGTTCCCTGGTGCTGGCCGCCACGGCGCTCTTGCAGATCGCCTATTTTGAGCGTGTGTGGCTCGCCTCCCATTACCCCCAGGCGCGGCCGGTGCTGGAAGCCCTGTGTGGACTTGCCCGCTGCGAGATCGGGCTTCCCGCCGAGGCAGACAGGATCCGGCTCGAGTCTTCGGAACTGCAGGCCGACCCCGATCGGCCGCAGGGGGTGTTGCTCAGCGCGGCGCTGCGCAATCTCGCGGCCTATCCCATGGCCTATCCCCAGCTCGAACTCACCCTCACCGACAGCAACGGGCGGCCGGTGGCGCGGCGCCACTTCGCGCCCAGGGACTATCTGCCGGCCACGGCCCGGCCCGAGCAGGGCATGCCGCCCAATGAGGAAGTGACGGTGAAACTGCCCCTGCAAGTAGTGGGCGTGGACGCCACCGGCTACAAGCTGTTCGCCTATTACCCCTGAGGCCGGCTCATTTCACCGCGCCCATGGCGGCCACCTGGCTGGCATACCAAAAGACACCCTGGTCCAGGGTCTCGTAGCCCACATTGAGGGCCTGCAGCGCACGGGTGCGCAGAGCCTTGCCGCCCAAGCTTAAGCTTGCGCGGATGAGCACAGCGGCAGGAGCGGGCGTGGGGCCATCCGGCACGATGCGCTGGTAATAGGGGCGCGCGAGCAAAGGTTCGGCATCCAGGGTCCAGCCACGGGGACCGTGGAACAGCTCCCAGGCACGGGTCACCAGGGCTTGGGCCCGCTCCCGGTCAGCCGCGTCGTTCGCCAGGGCCGCATGGGCCAGAAGCCCTTCGGCCACGTAGGCATAGTCCTCCAGATCGGCCGGCCCGAGGCGCTGGCCACCGGCGATGCCCTTGATGAGTCCCGCGTCGGTCATGAGCCGCTCCACCAGAAAATCCCGCACGGCCCGTGCCGCCGGCCGGTAACGGGGGTCGTCCTGGGCCGCGCGCGCGAGCGCGGTGAGCGCCAGCCCGTTGAGACCGGCCAGCAGCTTTTCGTCACGGGGCAGCACTCGGCGCGCCCGCTCCGCCTTCAGCCGCGCGTACACGGTCGCAAGACGCGCCGCTTCCTGGTCCGTGGGCGCCACGAGTTCCATGGGCAGATAACCCAGCTCGAAGGGGGTGGGCTGGCCGAGCCCCCAGACACGTTCCACCAGGGCGTAATCCGCAGGATCCAGCAGGCGGGCAAGTTCCGTCTTGTCCCAGAGATAGGCGCCGCCCTCGCGTCCCTCGCCGTCCACCGCGGAGGTGCTGGTAATGAAGGCGCCGGAGGGTTCGCGCAGCGTCTCCAGCATGAAGTCCAGGGTTTCGTGGGCGATGCGCCGGTATTCCGGCCGGTTCAGCACGCGCGCGGCATCCAGATAGAGGCGCGCGAGCTGGGCGTTGTCGTAGAGCATTTTCTCGAAGTGGGGGGTGTGCCAGTCCGGATCCACCGTGTAGCGGAAGAAGCCGCCCGCCACGTGATCGCGCAGGCCCAGGCGGACCATCTGGTCCAGGGTGAGCCGCAGGAAGTCCGCCAGGCGGGGATCAGGGGCCCGCTCCTGGATTTCCAGCAAGGCCGCGAGCTGGGGCGTGTGGGGAAACTTGCTCACCTTGCCGAAGCCACCGTGGAAAGGATCGGCCTGGGCCAGGGCTTCCTCCACCAGGCGCTGGCGGTAGAGCACGGCGATCCTTGGCGCAAAACGCGGTTCCACCGTGATCGGCTGCGGCAGAGGCAGCGCCGCCTCCCGTGCCAGGCGCGCAAGCTGCGGGCCCTCGGCTTGCCAGCGCGCGGCCAGGCGCTCCACCGCCTGCAGGAACTCCGCCGGCGGCGCGTAGAGCACGGCGAACAGGGGATAGCCCTCTGGGGTGATGAAGACGTTCAGCGGCCAGCCGGACTGGCCACGGGTGGCCTCGGCGAAGGCCTGGAGCTCGGCATCCAGGGCGGGGTTGAGTTCCCGGTCCACCTTCACCGGAATGAAATGGGCGTTGAGAAAGGCCGCGATCTTGGGATCTCGGTAGCTCTCCCGCTGCATCACGTGACACCAGTGGCAGGAGAAATAACCCAGGGAGACGAACAGCAGCTTGTTCTCGCGCCGCGCCCGCGCCACGGTGTGCGCATTCCATTCCTGCCAGGCAGTGGGATCGGTGCCGTGCAGGGCGAGATAGGGGGACGGATGATGACGCAGCTGATTGGTGAGCGGCTCCGCCGCCACCGGCAGAACACCCAGCATCAGCAGGAAAACAAGGATGCGCACGGAGATTCCTCTCACCAGGGGCGGGCCGGACGCCGGCACCGCTCACGGGGAATGCCTGGGTTGGGCCTCAGTCGCCCCGTTTTTGTTCCGCTTCGATGCGATCCAGCTCGGCGTCCAGCTCGGACTCCGAGAGGGGCCGGTAGGGTTCGTCTTCGGCGCGGGGCCGGCTCACCAGCCGCGCCAGCAGTATGCCCACCTCATACAGCAGCCACAGGGGCACGGCCAGCATGAACTGGGACACGACGTCCGGCGGCGTGAAGATGGCGCCCACCACGAAAGCCCCGACGATGATGTAGGGACGGATCTCCCGCAGCTTCTCCACGCTCACCAGCCCCACCTTCACCAGCAGGACCACCGCCACCGGGACTTCGAAGGTGATGCCGAAGGCGATGAACAGGCCGATGACGAAGTCCAGGTATTTGCCGATGTCGGTCATCACCGCGACACCTTCCGGCGCCACATGGATGATGAAGCCGAACACCACCGGGAACACCAGGAAATAGGCGAAGGCCATGCCCACGAAGAAAAGCAGGGTACTGGACACCAGAAGCGGCAGGGCGAACCGCTTCTCGTGGGCATACAGGCCCGGCGCGACGAAGGCCCAGATCTGATAAAGGATATAGGGCAGCGCGATCAGGAAGGCCGCCAGCGCCGTGACCTTCATGGGCACGAAGAAGGGCGTGGTGACTTCGGTGGCGATCATCTGCCCGCCCTTGGGCAGGCTGGCGAGCAGCGGCTTGGCCAACAGGGTGTAAAGGGTGTTGGCGCCGGGATAGATGAACAGGACGATGAAGACCACCACCACCGCGGCCACCATGCGCAGCAGGCGGTCGCGCAGCTCGAGCAGGTGGGAGACGAAGGTCTGCTCGGTCATGAGGCCTTGGGCGGAGGATTCTCAACGGTGTCCGCGGGCGGCTCAGCGAGGGGCGGCAGGGGCAGGTCCAGCTGGGGCGAGGGTTCGGGTGTGGGCGAGGCGCCCGTCTCAGATGCCGTGCGCGTGACCTCCACCGGCTTCGGTTCCTCGACGAATTCGAGGGATCCCACGGCATCGGGAATGGACTTGAGGATCTGGCCGGTCTCGCCCATCTCTTCCCGCAGCGAGCGCTCCACCCCGGTGACCGCATCCTTGGCCTCCTGCAGGCTGGTGGAGAGCTTCATGATCTCCTCGTTGTGCATTTCGCGCTTGATCTCGGCCTTCACCTCCGAGACGTAGCGCTGGAAGCGCCCGAACAAATGCCCCGCGGTGCGGGCCACCTTGGGCAGGCGCTCCGGCCCCAGCACGATGAGGGCCACCACGCCGATGACCAGGAGCTCGGAAAAGCCGATGTCGAACATCTTTCAGAGGCAAGCTTCAAGCTGCAAGTCACAAGCGGCCAACTTCAAACCTGTAACCTGTATCTTGAAACTTATCCGTGGGTCTTGTCCTTGACCTCGCCTTCCACCGTGGTGCCGGCGGATTTGGCTTCCACCTGTTTGGGCGCTTCGCCGGCGCCTTCCTTCATGGCGTCCCTGAAGCCCTTCACCGCGCCGCCCAGATCGCTGCCCAGATTGCGCAGCTTCTTGGTGCCGAACACGAGCAGGACGATGGCCAAAACGATGAGCCAGTGCCAGATGCTGAAAGAACCCATGTGTCACTCCTCCGGAAAATCAGATCTTGGGGATGCGTTCGCTGCCACCGAACACGTGCAGATGCAGGTGGAACACTTCCTGGCCGCCGCCCCGGCCGGTGTTGATCATGGTGCGGAAACCGTCTGTCAGACCGTGTTCCCGCGCCAGGCGCGGCGCCAGCAAAAGCAGCTTGCCCAGCAGCGCCTGGTGCTCGGGACCACAGTCGGCCAGGCTCGCCACGTGTGCCTTGGGAATCAGCAGCAGGTGCACCGGGGCGATGGGCCGGATGTCGTGGAATACCAGCACATCCTCGTCCTCGTAGGCCTTGCGGCTGGGCAGCTCGCCCCGCACGATCTTGCAGAAAATGCAGTCTTCCATACCGGTCTCCCAGGCTCCGTCACGATTTCGGCCGCGAGGCCTTCTCCACGAGACCGGAGACGCCCTCGCGCCGGGCGAGTTCCGCCAGCACATCTTGCGGCCCGAGGCCTTGGCTGGCCAGCAGCACCAGGGTATGGAACCACAGATCCGCCACCTCGTGCACCAGCTGGCCACGATCGCCGCCCTTGGCGGCAATCAGGGTTTCCGCCGCTTCCTCGCCCACCTTCTTGAGGATGGCGTCCAGCCCCCTGGCATAGAGCCGCGCCACGTAGGAGGTCTCGGGATCGGCCCCCTTGCGGGCCTCCAGGGTGGCCGCGAGCTTCTCGAGGATGTCCTTCATGGCTGCCGCCTCACTTGCCGTAGATGGCCGAAGGATCCTTGAGCACGGGTTCCACGCTCACCCAGTGATCCCCCTCCAGCCGGCGGTAGAAGCAGCTGTGGCGACCGGTATGGCAGGCAATGCCACCCACCTGCTCCACGGTGAGCAGTATCACATCACCGTCGCAGTCCAGGCGGATTTCCTTCACCTTCTGCACGTGTCCGGACTCCTCGCCCTTGTGCCAAAAGCGTCCCCGGGAGCGGGACCAGTACACTGCCTCGCCGGTGGCGGCCGTGCGGGCCAGGGCTTCCCGGTTCATCCAGGCCACCATGAGCACGCGGCCGCTGCCTGCCTCCTGGGCGATCACCGGCACCAGGCCATCCGCGCTGAAGCGTACTTCGTCGAGCCAGTCTGCCATGGCGCTTCCGTCAAAAGGCCCATTTTACACGTCCGGCGCCCGCTCACAGGCGCACTTCGATGCCATGGCGCGCCAGATAGGCCTTGGCCTCGCGCACCGTGTATTCCCCAAAGTGGAAAATGCTCGCGGCGAGCACGGCGTCGGCATGCCCCTCCAGGATGCCGGCCACCAGATGGTCCAGATTGCCCACCCCGCCGCTGGCGATGACCGGAATATCCACGGCATCGGCCACCGCCCGCGTCAGGGGGATGTTGAATCCCTGCCGGGTGCCGTCGCGATCCATGGAAGTGAGCAGGATCTCCCCCGCGCCCAGACTCTCCACCTGACGCGCCCAGGCCACGGCGTTAAGCCCCGTGTTCCTGCGCCCGCCATGGGTGAACACCTCCCACCTGCCCGGCCCGGTTTCCTTGGCATCGATGGCCACCACGATGCACTGGTTGCCGAAACGCGCCGCGGCCTCCCCCACCAGCTGGGGGTTCTGCACCGCCGAAGTGTTCATGGAGACCTTGTCGGCACCGGCGTTGAGCAGCCGGCGCACGTCCTCCACGGAACGCACGCCACCACCCACGGTGAGGGGGATGAACACCTGGGAGGCCACCGCCTCGACCACGTGGAGAATGATGTCGCGCTGGTCCGCGCTGGCGGTGATGTCGAGAAAGGTGAGTTCGTCCGCCCCCTGTTCGTCATAGCGCCGGGCGATTTCCACCGGATCGCCGGCGTCCTGCAGATTGACGAAATTGACGCCCTTCACCACGCGGCCGGCGGTGACGTCGAGACAGGGAATGATGCGTTTGGCAAGGGACATGCCGGGAATCTGTGATGAGGCAGCGGCGGGTGGCAAACGGTGTGGCGGGTCGAGGAGGTCGTGCCTAGGGCCGGCGGCCTCGCTCCCCCAGCTCATCGGCGAGCTTCTGCGCCGCCGCGAAATCCAGTGTACCTTCGTAAATGGCACGGCCGACGATGGCCCCCATGATGCCCTCCTCCTCCACCTGGCACAGGGCGCGGATGTCATCCAGGTTGGTGATGCCGCCGCTGGCGATGACCGGAATGGTGAGCTCCCGCGCCAGACGCACGGTGGCCTCGACGTTCACCCCGGAGAGCATGCCGTCGCGGCCGATGTCGGTATAGATCACCGCCTCCACGCCATAGCCCTCGAATTTCCTGGCCAGGTTTACCACGTCGTGGCCGGTGACCTTGGACCAGCCATCCACCGCGACCTTGCCGTCCTTCGCATCCAGGCCCACCATGATGTGGCCGGGGAAGGCATCGCAGGCCTCGTGCAGGAAGCCCGGGTTTTTCACCGCGGCGGTGCCGATGATGACATAGCTCACGCCATCGTCGAGGTAGCGCTCGATGGTATCCAGATCGCGGATGCCGCCCCCCAGCTGCACCGGGATTTCGGCCCCCACGGCATCGATGATGGCCTGGATGGCTTTTTCGTTCACGGGCTTGCCGGCGAAGGCGCCGTTCAGATCCACCAGATGCAGCCGACGCGCCCCCTGGGCCAGCCAGTGGCGGGCCATGGCGGCGGGATCCTCGGAAAACACCGTGGCGTCTTCCATGACACCCTGCTTGAGGCGGACGCAGTGACCGTCCTTGAGGTCGATGGCGGGAATGATCAGCATGGCGGAACTCTCACAGGCAGGCCGATGAGGTACAGGCGGCGCCCGCGCTGGCGCTGCCGTCCCAGAGCACGAAATTGCCCAGCAGAGTCAGGCCCGCGGCCTGGCTCTTTTCCGGGTGGAATTGCACGGCGAACACGTTGTCCCGCGCCACCGCGCTGGTGAAGGGAAAGGGGTAGAGGGTGTATCCCGCCACCAGGTCGGGCGTGGCCGGTTCGCAGTAATAGCTGTGCACGAAATAGAAGCGCGCACCGTCGGCGATGCCCTGCCACAGGGGATGGGGCTGGGCCTGCCAGACCTGGTTCCAGCCCATGTGGGGCACCTTGAGCCGGTTGCCCTGGGCATCCTGCATGGCCTCGGCGGGAAACCGCAGCACCCGCCCGGGCAAAATGCCAAGCCCCGGCGTGTCGCCTTCCTCCGAATGTTCGAACAGCATCTGCATGCCCAGGCAAATGCCGAGAAACGGCTTGCTTTGCGCCGCCTCGCGCACCACTTCGGTCAGCCCCCGGGCAGCCAGCTCGCGCACGCAGTCGGCGGCATGTCCCACGCCCGGGAACACGACACGCCCCGCGCGCCGAATCACCCCGGGATCGCTGGTGACGCTCACCGTCACGCGCGGGGCCACGTGCTCCAGGGCCTTGGAAACCGAGCGCAGGTTGCCCATTCCATAATCGATGACGGCGATGTCGGTCATGATCGAATGCGGCCGGGCGCGACGTCTCGCACCACGGGCCTGCCTACAACGTTCCCTTGGTGGAAGGCATGATGCCGGCTGCCCTGGGATCCAGCTCCACCGCCATGCGCAGCGCTCGCCCGAAGGCCTTGAATACGGTCTCCGCCTGGTGGTGGGCGTTGACGCCGCGCAGATTGTCCACGTGCAGGGTGAGCTGGGCGTGGTTGACGAAGCCTTGGAAGAATTCCCGGATCAGATCCACGTCGAATTCCCCCACGCGGGCACGGGTGAAGTCCACCTGGAACACCAGGCCGGGGCGCCCCGAGAGATCCACCACCACCCGTGACAGGGCCTCGTCCAGAGGCGCATAGGCATACCCCATGCGGCGGATGCCTTTCTTGTCGCCCACCGCGCTGGCGAACACCTGGCCCAGGGTGATGCCCACGTCCTCGACGGTATGGTGGGCATCGATGTGCAAATCGCCCTGGGCCTGCACTTCGATGTCAAACAGGCCGTGGCGGGCCACCTGATCCAGCATGTGATCGAGAAAGGGCACCCCGGTGGCGATGCGGGCCTGGCCGCTGCCATCGAGATTGATGCGGGCACTGACGCGCGTTTCCAGGGTCTGGCGTTGGGTGGCGGCTTCGCGCATGGGATCTAAAGACAGGTCGCGAGAACTTGCAGGAATCGGCTGTTTTCTTCCGGTGTGCCCACGGTCACGCGCAGGCAGCCCGCGAGCATGGGGTGGACCCGGTTCAGGTTTTTGATCAGGATGCCCTGTCGCTTCAAGCCTTCGAAAGTCCGCTCCGCATCCGGCACGCGGAACAGGATGAAATTCGCGTCGCTGGGGTAGGGGGCAACACCCGGCAGGGCCGCCAGTGCGGCATACAGCTCCCCGCGCGCCTTGCGGATGCGCGCGGCCTGGTCTTCCAGCACCGGCATCGCCCCCAGCACCCGTTCCGCCACCACCTGGGTGAGGGAATTCACATTATACGGCAAGCGCAGCTTGCCAAGCTCCGCAAGCCACGCCCGGTCCCCCACCAGAAAGCCGAGCCGCAGGCCCGCCAGGCCCAGCTTGGACAGGGTGCGCATCACCAGCAGATTGGGATGGGCGCCGAGGCGGGGCAGGAAGCTTGCGCCGGCAAACACGTGATAGGCCTCATCCACCACCACCAGTCCGGGCGCGGCCTCCAGGATCTCCACCAGGGCCGCCTCGTCGAACAGGTTGCCCGTGGGATTGTTGGGATAGGCGATGAACACCAGGGCCGGCTGGTGGCTGCGGATGGCCGCCAGGGTCGCCTCCCGGTCCAGGCTGAAATCCGGCGCCAGCGGCACCCCCACGTAGCGCACGCCCGCGAACGCCGCGATCATGCGGTACATGACGAAGGAGGGTTCCAGGCCGAGGATGCTGGCGCCGGGCCGCGCCACGGCAAGAGCAAGGATCTGGATGATCTCGTCGGAGCCATTGCCCAGCAGGATGTCCCAGCGCGGTGCGATGCCCATGGCCTCCCGAAGCCGCACCTTGAGCCGCGTGGCGTCCGCGTCCGGATAGCGGTTGATCTCGGTGCGGGCCACCAGCTGCGCGATTTCCGCGCGCAGCGCCTCCGGCAGGAGGTAGGGATTTTCCATGGCGTCGAGCTTCACGTAGCCGCTGGCTTCCGGCACGTGATAGGCGGTGAGGGCGCGGATTTCGTCGCGGATGAGCTGGTCGGGCGTAAGGGGCATGGCATCAACGCGGGGGGCGGGGCAGGCTCATTGCCTGCCTTGCCTGTGGTCCCGGCAATCCAGATTTGTCAACGATGGCTGATCCGGTACTCCGCCGACTTCGCGTGGGCCGGCAGGCCCTCGCCGTAGGCCAGGGTGGCGGCGATGCGCCCCAGGGTGTTCGCCCCCTCGGGCGAGACCTGGATGAGGCTGGTGCGCTTTTGGAAATCATAGACCCCGAGGGGTGAGGAGAAACGCGCGGTGCGGGACGTGGGCAGCACGTGGTTGGGTCCGGCACAGTAGTCGCCCAGGGCCTCGCAGGTGTTGCGCCCCATGAAGATGGCGCCGGCGTGGCGAATCTTCTTCGCCCAGAATTCCGGCTCTTCCACGGAAAGCTCCAGATGTTCGGGCGCGATGCGGTTGGCGAGCGCCACCGCCTCGTCCAGATCCCGCACGCGAATCAGCGCGCCACGGCCTTCCAGGGAGGCGGCGATCACGTCCCGGCGCGGCATGTCCGCGAGCAGTTGCTCGATGCTCGCCGCGACGCGGTCGATGAAATCGGCATCCGGGCAGAGCAGGATGGACTGGGCCAGTTCGTCATGCTCCGCCTGGGAAAAGAGATCCATGGCGATCCAGTCGGGCGGGGTCCGGCCGTCGCAGATGACCAGGATTTCCGAGGGCCCGGCCACCATGTCGATGCCCACCACGCCGAATACGCGGCGCTTGGCGGCAGCCACATAGGCGTTGCCCGGACCGACGATCTTGTCCACCTGGGGAATGGTCTCGGTGCCGTAGGCCAGGGCCGCCACCGCCTGGGCCCCGCCGATGGTGAACACCCGGTCCACACCGCACACCGCGGCGGCGGCCAGCACCAGATCGTTCGCCACGCCGCCCGGGGTGGGCACCACCATGACCAGTTCCCCCACCCCTGCCACCTTGGCGGGAATGGCATTCATGAGCACGGAGGAGGGATAGGCCGCCTTGCCGCCGGGCACATACAGCCCCACGCGGTCCAGGGGCGTCACCTGCTGGCCCAGCACGGTGCCATCCGGATCGGTATAGCTCCAGGACTGCAGCACCTGTCGCTCGTGGTAGGCGCGCACCCGGTCCGCCGCCAGCACCAGGGCCTCGTGCACGTCCGGGTCGAGTGCGGCGAGCGCTTCCGTGAGCCGCGCCTTGGGCAGCTCCAGGGCCTGCACGGAAGGCGCATCGAGCCGGTCGAACCGGCGCGTGTAGTCCAGCACGGCGGCATCGCCGCGCTGCTTCACATCATCCAGAATGCGCGCGACGGTGGCCTCGATGTCAGCATCCTGGGCACCCTCGAAGGCGAGCAGGCGGGCAAACTGGGCCTCGAAATCGGCATCGGCAGTGGACAGGCGACGCAGTTTCAGCATGGGTCAATCTCCAACGGCCGCGGCAAACTGGTCGAGCAGGGGCTTGATCTGCCCGTGCTTGAGTTTGAGCGCGGCCTGGTTCACCACCAGCCGGGAGCTGATGGGCATGATTTCTTCCACGGCCACCAGGTTGTTGGCCTTGAGGGTGCCGCCGGTGGACACCAGATCCACGATGGCGTCCGCCAGCCCCACCAGGGGCGCAAGCTCCATGGACCCGTAGAGCTTGATCAGGTCCACGTGCACCCCTTTGCCCGCGAAATGCT
>JBBFMG010000037.1:0-13691 GCA_037478575.1 Burkholderiales bacterium
CCCATTCGGAGCGAGGCGGTGCCTGTGGCGACCGTGCAGCAGCCGGTGGGCAGTCCGGGCTGGACCGGCGAATTCGCCCAGAAGGTGGTGTGGGTGAGCCACCAAGGCCAGCAGTTCGCCCAGATCCAGGTGACCCCGCCCCAGCTCGGGCCGGTGGAGATCCATCTCGCGCTGGGCCAGGACCAGGCCAGCATGACCTTCGTCTCGTCCCATGCCCCCGTGCGTGAAGCCATCGAAGCCGCTCTGCCGCGCCTGCGGGAGATGCTTGCGGAAAGCGGCATCCAGCTCGGCAACGTGGAAGTGGCGGCCCATTCCTTTGGTCAGGGGCCGCGCCAGGACGGCGAGCCCGGTCCCCGGCCCGGCCCCCACGCTGCCGCCACCTCCCTGGCGCCGCTGCCGGGGGTGGCGCCCGGCGGGCGGATCGGGCAAGGGCGCGCGGGCCTGGTGGACGTATTTGCCTGATTCCCCTTCGCGCGGGTGGCAAAAACGGGCCTTGCGGGCCCGTTTTTTGCGCCGGTCAAACGCCAATGTTCGCCAAGGGTTCCCGGCGCAAACTGACAAACTGCCTAAATTCCGTCTCCAAACTACTTGATCCGTCGTGGGTTTGAAGTTATAAAGCCTGGAAGGCCGCGACTGCGGCAGGCATGTGAGGACACCCATGGCGCAAGCGAAGAACGCCCCACCGCCCGCAGAAGGCGATGCTGCGGCGCCCAAGAAGAAAAGCAAACTCTTGATCATCGCCGTGGCGGCGCTTCTGGCCGGCGGAGGCGGGGGCGCGGCCTGGTGGTTTCTCGCCGGCTCCAAGGGGGGCGCGGCGCATGAGGCGGCGCACAAGGAGGAAGCGGAAAAGCCGCCGGTCTTTACGCGGCTGGACCAGTTCACGGTCAACCTGCAGCGCGGCGCCGACGGCGAGGATCACTATCTGCAGGCGGAAGTGGACCTGCACGTGGCCAACGAGAAGGTGGTCGAGCAGGTCAAGCTGCGCATGCCTCAGATCCGCAACGCCACGCTCCTGCTCCTGTCCAGCAAGACCGCGGAAGAACTCGCGCCGGTGGAGGGCAAACAGAAACTCGCCAGCGACATGGTCGCCCAGATCAACCAGATCCTGGGCGTGAAGGATCCCAAGCAGGGTGTGCTGGCCGTGTATTTCAGCGCCTTCGTGATCCAGTGACGGGGCCCCATGGCCGACGAGATCCTCTCCCAAGACGAAGTGGACGCCCTGCTCAAGGGCGTGCTCGGCGAAACCGAGGAGGAAAAGCCGGCTGAAGAGCAGGGCGGGGTTCGCCCCTACGACATCGGCAAGCAGGAACGCATCGTGCGTGGGCGCATGCCCACGCTCGAGATCATCAACGAACGCTTCGCGCGCAACCTGCGCATCGGGCTGTACAACTTCATGCGGCGCACCGCCGAGATTTCGGTGAGTCCGGTGAAGGTCCAGAAGTACAGCGAGTTCATGCGCAACCTGGTGGTGCCCAGCAATCTCAACCTGATGCGGTTCAAGCCGCTGCGCGGCATGGGGTTGTTCATCTTCGATCCCAACCTGGTGTTCCTGGTGGTGGACAACCTGTTCGGCGGTGATGGCCGGTTCCACATGCGCGTGGAGGGCCGTGACTTCACGCCCACCGAGCAGCGGGTGATCCAGCGCATGCTGGAAGTGGCCACGGCAGAATACAAAAAATGCTGGGAGCCGATCTATCCCATCGAATTCGAGTACGTGCGCTCGGAAATGAACCCCCAGTTCGCCAACGTGGCCACCCCCAGCGAAGTGGTGGTGGTGACCACCTTCAACATCGAGCTGGGCGAGGGGGGTGGCGATTTCCACATCTGCACCCCCTATGCCATGATCGAGCCCATTCGTGATATTCTCAGCTCGACCATGCAGGGCGAGCGGCTCGAGGTGGACGAGCGCTGGGAGCGTCTGATGCGCGAGCAGATCCAGCAGGCCGAGGTCACCCTGGTGGCGAATCTGGGCTCGGCGCGCGTCACCCTGCGCGACATCATGAATCTCAAGGTGGGGGATGTCCTTTCCCTCGACGTGCCCGAGGCGGTGCTCGCCGAAGTGGACGGCGTGCCGGTCCTGGAATGCCAGTACGGCGTGCATAATGGCCAGTACGCCCTGAAGGTGAAACGCGTCGTGAGCGGCACGGAAGGCTGAGGCCTTCCAGGGAGGCGGCAATGGCGGAAGACGAGGCGAAGGAACAGATCACCGCGGACGACTGGGCGGCGGCGCTTGCCGAGCAGGAAAAGGCGGCGGCCGGCAGTGGTGACGACTGGGCGGCGGCCCTTGCCGAGCAGGCCCAGGCGGAAGCCGCCAAGCCCGCCCAGATGCCGGTGTTCGACAATGCCGGCGCCACGGCCCCGGCCGCGGCCAACAATCTCGACATGATCCTGGACATCCCGGTGAACCTCACCGTGGAGCTGGGGCGCACCAAGATCGCCATCCGCAATCTGCTGCAGCTTGCCCAGGGTTCCGTGGTGGAGCTCGATGGTCTGGCCGGCGAACCCATGGACGTGCTGGTCAACGGCTGTCTGATCGCCCAGGGCGAAGTGGTGGTGGTCAACGACAAGTTCGGCATCCGTCTCACCGACATCATCACCCCTGCCGAGCGCATCCGCAAACTCCAGCGATGAACCTTCTGTTTCGTGCGCTGGCCGGGCTGCCCGCGCTCGTGTCCGCGGCGGCGCATGCCGCGCAGACCGCCTCCCCTCCTGTCGCCACGTCCTTCGCCAGTCTCCTGCAGATGCTGCTGGGCCTCGGCCTGGTGCTGGCCGCCATCTTTGCCACGGCCTGGCTGATGCGCCGGCTGGGTCCTGGCCAGCTCGCGGGCGGCGGCGCCATGAAGGTGCTGGGCGGCGTCGCGGTGGGGCCGCGGGAGCGGCTGGTGCTGGTGGAAGTGGGGCAGACCTGGCTCATCGTGGGCGTGGCGCCGGGCCAGGTCCGTGCCGTGCACAGCATGCCGCGTCCGGCAGACGCCGATGCCCTGCAGGCGAATGTCCCTGCCTCGCCCTTTGCCGAACGCCTGCGCCAGCTGCTCGCCAGCCGGCGCGGTTGAGGAGGGTGCCGTGCGGCTCGTCAGGACGCTCCTGATCCCTGCCCTGACCCTCCTGCTGCTGGGGGGCCAAGCCTGGGCCCAGACCGGCCTGCCCGCCTTCACCAGCACGCCGGCGCCGGGGGGCGGCCAGACCTATACCCTCAGCGTCCAGACCCTGATCCTGATCGCGGCGCTGACCTTCATTCCCGCGCTGCTGCTGATGACGACCTCCTTCCTGCGTATCGTCATCGTGCTGTCGCTGCTGCGCCAGGCCATCGGCACGGTGCAGACGCCGCCCAATCAGGTGATCGTGGGGATCGCCCTGTTTCTGACCTTCTTCATCATGTCGCCGGTCCTCGACCGCATCTACGTGGAAGCCTATCAGCCCTACATGGAGAATCGGCTGCCCTTCGAGCAGGCGCTGGACAAGGCATCCCAGCCCCTCCGGCAGTTCATGCTGGCCCAGGTGCGGCAGGAGGACCTGGCCCTGTTCGCGAAGTTGGCCAAGGTGGGGCCCATGCCCGGCCCGGAAGCGGTACCCATGAAGATCCTGATTCCCGCCTATGTCACCAGTGAACTCAAGACCGCGTTCCAGATCGGCTTCCTGGTGTTCATTCCGTTTCTGATCATCGACATGGTGGTGGCCAGCGTGCTCATGTCCATGGGCATGATGATGCTCTCGCCGGTGCTCATTTCCCTGCCGTTCAAGCTGATGCTGTTCGTGCTGGTGGATGGCTGGGGGTTGCTGCTGGCGTCCCTCGTGCGGAGTTTCAATCCATGATGACTGCGGACACCGTGATCCACATCGGCCAGCAGGCGCTGGAAATCACCATCCTGGTCTCCGCGCCGCTTTTGCTGGCGGCGCTTGCCACCGGTCTTTTGGTGAGCATCTTCCAGGCGGCCACCTCCATCAATGAGATGACGCTTTCCTTCATTCCCAAGCTGCTGGTGATGTTCGTGGTGATGATCCTGGCCGGACCGTGGATGCTGGGCACCATGACCGACTACATGACGCGGCTGTTCGCCAGCATTCCGGAAATCATCCGGTAAGAGTGCCGCGGCCCGGCGCGCTGCCCGCACGCCCATGATCACCTTCACCAGCGCCCAGCTCGAAGCCTGGCTGGCCACCCTGTTGTGGCCCTTTCTGCGTATCGCGGCCCTCCTGGTTTCCGAACCCCTGCTCGGGCACCGGGCGATCCCCATCCGCGCGCGCATGGCCTTCGCCCTGGTGCTGGCCTGGCTCTTGGCCACGGTCCTGCCGCCCCCGCCGCCGGTGGGGCTGGCTTCGGCGCAAGGGCTGCTCATCGCCGTGCAGCAGATCCTGATCGGCGTGACGTTGGGCTTCTCCATGCGGCTTTTGCTGGCGGCGGTGGAACTGGCGGGCTCCATCGCCGGCCTGTCCATGGGGCTTGGTTTCGCCGTCTTCTACGATCCCCAGAATTCGGCGCAGGTGCCCGTCCTGGGCCAGTTCATGGGGCTGATCGCGATCTTGGTGTTTTTCGCCATCAATGGGCATCTGATGGTCATCGCCGCCCTGGCGGAGAGTTTCCGCATCCTGCCCATCGCGCCCGAGCCCCTGGCGGCAGGCGGTTTCCAGGCCGTGGCCCTGGCCGGGGGACAACTGTTCGTCATCGGCGTGCTGTTGGCGCTGCCGGTCCTGGCGGCGCTGCTGATCGTGAACGTGGCCATGGGGGTGATGAGCCGTGCCGCACCCCAGCTCAACCTGTTCGCAGTGGGTTTCCCCCTCACCCTGATCGCCGGCTTCGCGGTGTTGTTTCTGGCGTTGCCGTATTTCGCGCCCCATTTCGTGCGCCTGTACGAAGAGGGGCTGGCCACGACCATGAAGATCCTGACGGCCCTGGCGGGCACGCGCTAGGGGGGCGACGGCCGACACGGCCCTACTTGGGTGGCGGGCCGATGTCGGCCATGTGGAAGCGGAAGCGGCCCTGGCGGCGGTCATGGAAATAGGCACGCAGCGTGGCTTCCACGGTGCGGAAGGCGAGCCGGTCCCAGGGAATGTCTTTCTCCTCGAACAGCGCCACCTCCAGGCTCTCCATGCCGGGCCCGAAATCCAGATCCAGCAGCCGCGCGCGGAACATCAGATACACCTGGTTGATGTGGGGCAGGTTGTAGAGACTGTAGAGCTCGCCCACCTCCACGCGCGCGTTGGCTTCCTCCAGGGTTTCCCGCGCCGCACCCTGGGCGGTGGTCTCGCCGTTCTCCATGAAACCTGCCGGCAGCGTCCACAGGCCCCGCTTGGGATCAATGGCGCGCCGGCAGAGCAGGATCTTGTCCTCCCACTCGGGGATGGTGCCCACGATCATTTTCGGGTTCTGGTAATGGATGGTGCCGCAGGCGGGGCACACATGGCGCGGATGGGTGTCGCCCGAGGGAATGGTGACGATGACGCGGTTGCCGCACTGGCTGCAGAAATTCATGGAAAGGCACCTGAGCGAATTGCCAAAGTAGCAAAATTCCGGGACGTGGTGTAGGGGCTTTCCGCAATCGACAGGGGATTGCGGTTAAAATTCACGACCGCGCGCAAGCTGCCGCGTGCATTTCCTTCAAGCTGGAGTATCGATGCGTCCCGCCCACATTGCCGCCATTCTCGATCAGGAATTCCAAGCCACGCTCAGCGGGCAGCATACCCCGGTCATGCTGTGGGGCCCGCCCGGCGTGGGCAAGTCCCAGATCATCGCCCAGATTGCCAAAAAGCATGGCGTGCCCCTGATCGACATCCGTCTGTCCCAGATGGAGCCCACCGACCTGCGCGGCATTCCCTTCCGCAAGGACGACTACGTGGAATGGGCGGTGCCCGCCATGCTGCCGGACGCGAAGCGCCACGGCCCGGCGGGCATCCTGTTCCTGGACGAGATCACCTCCGCGCCCCCCACGGTGTCCACTGCCGCCTACCAGCTGATCCTGGACCGGCGCTTGGGCGAATACCAGATCCCGGACGGCTGGGCGATTTTCGCCGCGGGCAACCGCCAGGGCGACCGGGGCGTGACCTACACCATGCCGGCGCCGCTCGCCAACCGCTTCACCCATTACGAAATGGAAGCCCATCTGGATGACTGGGTCGCCTGGGCCCACGCCAACCAGATCGACGAGCGCATCATCGGTTTCCTGCGCTTCCGTCCCGACCTGCTGTTCCGTTTCGATCCGGCGCACAACCCCATCGCTTTCCCCTCGCCGCGCTCCTGGGAGTTCGCCCACCGCGCGGTGAAGAAATTCGGCCACATGCCGGATCTGCTGCGGGACACGCTGGAAGCCTGCGTGGGACCGGCGGCGGGGGTGGAAGTGAAAGCCTTCATCGACAGCATGGACCAGCTGCCGGACATCGATGCCATCGTCAATGGCCAGGACAGCCACGTGCCCAATGGCATCGATCTGCAATACGGCGTGGCGGCTGCGCTGGTGCGCCGCGCCGTGCTGGCCAAGGGCACGCCGGAGGCCAACCGGGTGCTGGGCAACGTCCTGAAATACGCGCGCCGGTTTCCCCAGCGGGAAATGGGCGTGATGCTGGTGACCGACCTGCACCGCGCGGTGGGCAAGCCGCTGTTTGCGGTGCCGGAGTTTGCCGAGTGGGCGAACAGCATCACGGATCTCATGCTCTACGATCTCAAGTAGGCTCCATCATGTCCTCCCCCCTGCCCGAGGTGCCGGACCAGGAAGCGCTCCAGACCAAGCTCTCGGCGGCGCGCACCCGGCTCATCCTGGAGAAGCCCTTCCTGGGTGCGCTGGTCATGCACCTGGAACTGAAGCCCGTGGATCCGTCCGTGTGCCGCTCCACCGGCACCGATGCGCGGCACTTCTACTACAACCCCAGCTTCATCCGCCACCTGAGCCTGGCCCAGACCCAGTTCATGCTGGCCCACGAGGCCATGCACTGCGCGCTCGCCCATTTCGCGCGCCGCCACCATCGTGAGCTGAAGCGCTGGGACGTGGCCTGCGACCACGCGGTGAACCTCATCCTGTGGGAAGAGGGGCTGCAGCCGCCGCCCGGCGCCCTCATGAATCCCGAATATCACGGGCTCACGGCGGAGGAGATCTATCCCCTGATCCCGCCCGATCCCAACGAGGAGACCCTCGACAGCCACCTCTACGACAGCGAGTCCGGCAGCGGCTCGCAAAGCCGCCCCGACCAGCAGTCCTCCTCTGACCGGGGCGAGTCGCAGCAGGACGCGGGGAGGGGCGCGGGGCAGGCCAGCGGCGAGGAACCGCCGCCCGATCAGCGCCAGGGGGAGTCGCCGGGCCAGGCGGCGAAGCAGCAGCAGGCCGCCGGCAGCCAACCCCAGATCGAGGGCCTCAGCGAGACGGAGAAGGAGGAACTGGGCCGGCAGTGGCAGCAGCGGCTGGCCGCCGCCGCCCAGCAGGCGGCCATGGCGGGCAAGCTGTCCAAGACGCTGGCGCGCATGGTGGACAATCTGCTCCAGCCGCAGCTGCCCTGGCGCATGCTGCTTGCGCGCTATCTCAAGACGGCCGCCCGCGACGACTACAGTTTCCAGAAACCTTCCCGGCGCGAGGGCGATGCCATCATGCCCAGTCTCGCCTCCAGCATGATCGACGTGGTGGTGGTGCTGGACACCAGCGGCTCCATCGACGACGAAGAGCTGCGCGAATTCCTCTCCGAGGTGGATGTGATCAAGGGCCAGATCCGCGCCCGCGTCACCCTCCACGCCTGCGACGACCGCCTGTGCGAGAACGGTCCCTGGCTCTACGAGGTGTGGGAGCCGCTCACCCTGCCGCGCAATCTCACCGGGGGCGGCGGCACGGATTTCCGTCCGGTATTTGAGTGGCTGGAGCGGGAACAGATCCGGCCGGACGTGCTGGTCTATTTCACGGATGCGGAAGGCGAGTTCCCGACCCTGGAGCCTCCCTATCCCGTCATCTGGCTGGTGAAGGGCAAGGCACCGGTGCCCTGGGGCCAGCGCATCCAGCTCAACTAAAGGCGCGTTGCTTCGGCCCGGGCGCGCAGGCGCGCCACGAGGCTGTCGAGATCGATTTCGGCATCCGTTGCCACGAGGAGCACGGGCTCGTCGGGAGCCGGGGGCTCCACCCATTGGTGTTGGAGGGCCAGCACGCGCAGATCGGCTTCCGCCGCATCCGTCCCCGCCGCGTGGCGCGCCGCCACGCGAGCCCGCAGGGTCTGCGGCGGCGCGTGGCAGGCGAGGATCACGCAGGCGTGGCCCTGCGCCGCGGCGCGTGCCGCCTCCCGCTCGCTTCTCTTGAGATAGGTCGCATCCAGGATGCAGCTGAAGCCTGCCTCCAGAACGAGGGGCGCGAGTTCATGCAGGCGCGCGTAGGTGCGGCGGGTGGCGTCCGGGGTGTAGATGTCCCGGCCGGTGCTGCGTTCCAGGGGCTTGAGGCCGAACAGACGCTTGCGTTCCACGTCGGAGCGGATGCGAATGGCGCCAAGCCTTTCGGCCAGCTGCGCCGCCAGGGTGCTCTTGCCCGAACCCGACAGCCCGTGCATGACGATGAGCAGCGGCGGCCCGGCCGCCTGGAAACTGCGCGCCAGCGCCATGTAGTGGGCATACCGGTCCCAGGCTTCCAGGCGCGTGTGTTCCTCCATGCCGGGCTGGGCCGCCTCGAAGGCGGCGACCTTGGCCCGCACCACTGCGCGGAACACCAGGTAGTAGCGCAGCAGGCGTACCCCCGGGTAGTCGCCGGTCTCCTCCAGATAGACGTTGAGGAAACGCCAGCCCAGTTCTGGGTGACCCCGGCTTGCCAGATCCATGACCAGAAAGGCCACCTCGCTCATGACGTCGATCCAGCGGAAGGATTCGTTGAACTCGATACAGTCGAACAGCCGGATCCTGCCGTCGATCACCACCATGTTGCCGGTGTGCATGTCGCCGTGGCATTCGCGCACGAAGCCTTCCTGTTTGCGCCGCAGGAACAGGGGTTCGAGCCGGGCGAATTCCGCCTCCGTCCAGCGCGCCAGGGCCTGCAAGGCCTCCCGCTGGGCGTCGCTTGCGAGCAGCGGCCGGATCTGCTCCACGTTCTGGCGCGCCTGGGCCGCCAGGGCGGCGGGGGTCCCCCAGGGCGTGTCCGGTGCGGCCACCGGGATGCGCTCATGCAGGGCGGCCACGTCCCGCGCCAGGGCGTCGATCTGGGCTTCGGTGAGCGCGCCCCGGGCCATCACCTCCGGCAACAGGGAGCCGGGCGGAAAGCGCCGCATCTTGAGGGCGTATTCGATGACGGGGCCGTCGCCGCCCAGCGTTGGCGCCTCATGGCTGCCCGTGATGGGCACCACCTCCAGGTAGAGCTCGGGGGAGAAGCGCCGGTTGAGCCGCAGTTCCTCCTCGCAGTAATGGCGGCGGGCGGCCAGGGTGGTGAAGTCGAGGAAACCCAGGTCGTAGGGCTTCTTGATCTTGTAGGCGAAGTCGCCGGCCAGCAGGACGCTGGAAATGTGTGTTTCCACCCGTTCCACGCGCTCCACCGGGTGGGGATAGCGGCGCGGGTCGAGCAGGGCATGCACCAGGATCTGGTGCAGACGGGCGGCGTCCGGCATGCAGGGGCTTCGGTGAGGCTGCGGATTTTGCAACATTAGCGAAAACCCAGGGCACTGTGGGGAATTTTTCCCGGCAGCCGGGGTCGCAGGCTGTCTGTGTTAGAATCGCCCGCCTTTTTGGCAGTCTTCGGAAAGTCAGGTTCGCCCATGCCCCGCGCCCTTCGCAACATCGCCATCATCGCCCACGTGGACCACGGCAAGACCACCCTGGTGGACAAGCTGTTGCACCAGGCCGGCACCTTTGCCGCCCACCAGCAGGTGGGGGAACGGGTGCTGGACAGCAACGACCTGGAGCGGGAGCGGGGCATCACCATCCTCGCCAAGAACACCGCGGTGGACTACGAGGGCACACACATCAACATCGTGGACACCCCGGGCCATGCCGATTTCGGCGGCGAGGTGGAGCGCGTGCTGGGCATGGTGGACGGCGTGCTGCTGCTGGTGGATGCGGTGGAAGGCCCCATGCCCCAGACCCGCTTCGTGACCAAAAAAGCGCTGGCGCTGGGCCTCAAGCCCATCGTGGTGGTGAACAAGGTGGATCGCCCCGGCGCCCGTCCGGACTGGGTGGTGAACCAGACCTTCGATCTGTTCGACCGCCTCGGCGCCAGCGAGGAGCAGTTGGATTTCCCGGTGGTGTATGCCTCCGCCCTCAATGGCTGGGCCACCCTCGACCTGCGGCAGCCATCCTCCGACATGCGCCCCCTGTTCGACACCGTGCTGCGTCACGTGGAGCCGCCGAAGGGCGACCCCGATGCGCCGCTGCAATTGCAGATCGCGGCGCTGGATTATTCGTCCTTCGTGGGCCGCATGGGCATTGGCCGCATCGCCAACGGCCGCATCCGGCCGGGACAGCAGGTGGCCGTGGTGGCCGGTCCCGGCGGCGAGGTGAAGACTGGCCGCGTCAACCAGGTGTTCGGCTTCCGCGGGCTGGAGCGGGTGCCGGTGGAAGAGGCCGAGGCCGGCGACATCGTCCTCATCACGGGCATCGATGAGATCGGCATCGGGGTCACCGTCACCGACCGCGACGATCCCCGGCCGCTGCCCCTGCTGCAGGTGGACGAACCGACCCTCACCATGACCTTCCAGGTCAACACCTCGCCCTTGGCGGGCACCGAAGGCAAGTTCGTGACCAGCCGCCAGATTCGCGAGCGGCTGCAAAGGGAGCTGCTCACCAACGTCGCCCTGCGCGTGGAGGATACCGCGGATGCCGATGTGTTCCTGGTGTCCGGCCGGGGTGAGCTGCACCTCACCATCCTGCTGGAAAACATGCGGCGCGAGGGCTACGAGCTGGCCGTGGGCAAGCCGCGGGTGGTGATGAAGGAGATCGACGGGGTGAAGTGCGAGCCCTACGAGCTGCTCACGGTGGACGTGGAGGAAGCCCACCAGGGGGCGGTGATGGAAGAACTGGGTCGCCGCCGCGGCGACCTGCTGGACATGCAGCCGGACGGCAACGGCCGCGTGCGGCTGGAATACCGCATTCCCGCCCGCGGCCTGATCGGCTTCCAGTCCGAGTTCATGACCCTCACCCGCGGCACCGGCATCATGGCTCACGTGTTCGATGATTACGGCCCGGTGAAGCCTGACATTCCGGGCCGCCGCAACGGCGTGCTGATCAGCCAGGAAAACGGCGAGGCCGTGGCCTATGCCCTGTGGAACCTGGAGGATCGCGGCCGCATGTTCATAAGCCCCGGCGACAAGCTCTACGAGGGCATGATCATCGGCATCCACAGCCGGGACAACGACCTGGTGGTGAACCCCATCAAGGGCAAGAAGCTCACCAACATCCGCGCCTCCGGCAGCGACGAGGCGGTGCGCCTCACCCCGCCCATCCGGCTGACACTGGAATCGGCAGTGGAATTCATCGAGGACGACGAGCTGGTGGAAATCACGCCCAAGTCCATCCGGCTGCGCAAGCGCCATTTGCAGGAACACGAGCGCCGGCGCGCGGCGCGGCTGGAAAACGTGGCGTAAGCCCTGCCTACTGGTGGCCGTTGCGCGGCCCGCGCAGCCCGGCCTCCAGCTTCTGCATCGCCGCGAGCAGCTGCGCGGTGCGATGGGCCACGCGCGACTCCAGCTCCTCGTTGATCCTCGCGAGCTCCGCCGTGCGCTCGGCGACCCGCCGCTCCAGCTCGTCGCGCGCCTGCTCAAGGGCCTGTTCGAACGCCTGACGGCGGGCGATCTCGGCTTCCAGCTCGCGGCGAATGGCGCGCAGGCGGCGGTTCATGCGCAGGGTATAGCCATAGGCCGCCGCCAGCCCCAGCAGCAACAGGGCCGCGCCCGCCAGCCAGCCCCAGTAGCGGCGGGCGAGCTCGCGGTAATCGGGCCGTCCGTAGTGGCGGTAGGGTCCCACGCCCAGTTCCATCATGAGCTGATGCACGTTGTGGTAATCGAGGGGCACCGTCCATTCGTGATAATCCGCGGCCTGGGCGGCCGGGTGGTCGGGGCGCATTTTCAAAAGCGCGATGGCCACCTGCTGGGCCAGATCGTCCGGGGTGTGGCGCACCACGGCGAAGGCCCAGTCCGGATACAGCTCCGTGCTCAGGGCATAGGGGAAATTTTCCACGGTGCGCAGGTTGAGGACATGGAAATCCCGCAGACTGATCTTGCCTTCCAGCGCCAGGCTCTCCAGCAGGCCGGTTCTCACCGTGCCGGCATCCACCCTGCCGTCGCGCACCGCGAACACGATCTGGTCCTGGGGAAACCCGGAGAAGACCAGCGCCCCCAGGTCCCGCGCGGGGTCGATGCCCTGGCGCTTGAGCTCGCGCCAGGCCAGCCACCAGCCGCCAAAGGCATTTGGGTGCACGGCCATGAAACGCTTGCCCCGGAGATCGGCCAGGGTGCGGATGTCCCGCCGGTCGGCACGGGTGAAAATCACCGCGCCGAAGCGGCTGAGCCCCCCGTGGGGCGTGCGGCTCTTGAGGGTGGCGATGCGTGTGATGCCGTAGAGAAATTCCAGCTCCGCGTAGGAGCCGGGATTCGTGAGCACGAATTCCACGTCGCGGTATTCCACCGCGGGACCGATGTCGTCATTGGTGAGGGGCACGATGACGAATGTGTGGCCCGGAATCTCGCTGGAGAGGTAATGGGCCGTGGGCGTCCAGACACGGATCGCCTCCTCCTTGCCGCGATGGGCCAGCACCCCGATGCGCACCAGCCGGTCCGCGGCCTGGGCGGTCTGCACCATCACGAGCAGACCAAACAGCGCCAGGCAGATGGTGGCGAGCAGGCGGCGGGCAGGGGTCATGGCCTGGGAAAAGAACCTTGGGCGCCCGAGTCTAGCACAGGGCGCCCGGCGTTTCCTTCATAATCCGGACATGGTTTCCACTGCCCGCACCCTGGCTCCCGGCGCACCGCTCCCCACACGGGAGGCGTGGCTTGCCAACCATGCCGCCACCTATGACGAGTCCGCCCGGGCGGCCGTGGCAGCCGCCTTCGATCTCGCACAGCAGACCTACGGAGAGCGACGCACGCCCCAGGGCGAGCCCCTGTTCCTGCATGCGCTGGCGGTAGCCGGCGTGATCGCTGATCTGCAGCTCGACTACCAGGCGGTGGCCGCGGCGCTGCTGGCCCATGTGCTGGATGCGGGGCTGGCGCCGGAAACCCTGGCGGCGCAACTCGGTGACGACATCCTGCGCCTGGTGCAGGGGGTGGGGCGCATGGACCAGGTGCACCGGGGCGTGCTCAGCCTCGAGACCGGGCGCGGCGAGCCCGTGAACCAGGCCGAGTCCCTGCGCAAGATGCTGCTGGCCATGGCCGAGGACATCCGGGTGGTGCTCATCATCCTGGCCGAGCAGGTGCAGCTGCTGCGCGAGCTGGTGAAAAGCGAGCATCCCGCGCGCCAGCAGGTGGCCCGCGAGGCTCAGGAAATCTTCGCGCCCCTCGCCAACCGGCTGGGCATCTGGCAGCTCAAGTGGGAGCTGGAGGATCTCGCCCTGCGCATCCTGGAGCCCGAGCTCTACAGGCGCATGGCGCGCCTGCTGGACGAGCGCCGGCTGGACCGCGAGCAATACATCGCCCGCGTCATCGAACGGCTGCGCGAAGAACTCGCGCGCGCCGGGATCCAGGCCGAGGTCACCGGGCGGCCCAAGCACATCTACAGCATCTGGCGCAAGATGAAGCTCAAGCACCTGGATTTCGAGCAG
>JBBFMG010000038.1:0-13457 GCA_037478575.1 Burkholderiales bacterium
GGGGCAGGGTGCGCCGTCCGTCCCGCCCCAGGCAGGGGCTGGCGGGACGGGGAAAGCGGGGGAGGGCAGGAACCGTCCCAGGGGTGGGATGGCGTTCGACCGCCTGATCACCATTGCCATCGATGCCGGCCACGGTGGTGAGGATCCGGGTGCACGGGGCTACCGGGGCACTCAGGAGAAGGACGTGACCCTGGCCATCGCGCGCCGGGTCAAGGCCAAGCTGGATGAGGAGCCCAACATGCGCGGCTTCCTGATCCGCGACGGCGACTACTTCATCCCCCTGGGCCAGCGGGTCGCCAAGGCGCGCCGGGTGCAGGCGGACCTGTTCGTCTCCATCCACGCCGATGCCTTCGTCAATCCCGAGGCCAGTGGATCCTCCGTGTTCGCGCTGTCGGAAAACGGTGCCACCAGTGCCGCCGCACGCTGGCTCGCCAAGCGGGAGAACGAGGCGGACCTGATCGGCGGCGTCAACCTGGACGTGAAGGACACCTACCTCAAGAAGACCCTGCTGGATCTTTCCCAAACCGCCACCATCAATGACAGCCTCAAGCTGGGCAAGGCGGTGCTGGCGGAGCTGGGGGGGATCAACAAGCTGCACAAGGGCGAGGTGGAGCAGGCCGGTTTCGCCGTGCTCAAGGCGCCGGACATTCCCTCCATCCTGGTGGAGACCGCCTTCATCACCAATCCCCAGGAAGAGGCCCGCCTCACCGACGAGGACTACCAGGATCGCCTGGCGGCGGCCATCGTCGCCGGCATCAAGCGCTACTTCGCCAGGAATCCACCCCTCGCCCGCAGCAAGCTGGCCGCCAACTGAGGCCGGACAGGGCCGCGTCCCCGGGAACAATCTGGGATAATCCCGGGCATGCCCGCCATCCACGTTCTGCCTGACCTCCTCATCAACCAGATCGCCGCCGGCGAGGTGGTGGAACGGCCGGCTTCCGCGCTCAAGGAGATCCTGGAAAACGCCATCGACGCTGGGGCCCGGGCGATCCAGGTGCGGCTGGCCCAGGGCGGTGTGAAGGAAATCCAGGTGACCGACGACGGGGTGGGCATGAGCGCGGAGGATCTGCCCCTGGCGCTGGCACGCCATGCCACCAGCAAGATCGCCACCCTTGCCGATCTGGAAGGCGTGCGCAGCCTGGGTTTCCGTGGCGAGGCCCTGGCCAGCATCGCCGCCGTCTCCCGCCTGCGGCTTGCCAGCCGGCGCCACGACGCCCCCCACGGCTGGGTGCTGGAAGCCGAAGGCGACTGGCGCGCCCCCGTGCGGCCCGAGGCCATCGCCCCGGGAACGGTGGTGTGCGTGCGCGATCTCTACTTCAACACGCCGGCCCGGCGCAAATTCCTCAAGAGCGAGGCGACCGAATACGGCCACTGCGAGGAAATGTTCCGGCGCGCGGCCCTGTCCCGTCCGGACATTGCCTTCACCCTGCACCACAATGGACGTGTGGTCTGGCACCTGCGCACCGCCACCCGCGAGGCCCGCATCGCCGCGCTGGCAGGGGACGAGTTCGCCCAGGCGGCGGTGGCCGTGGAGGCGCGGGCCGGCGACCTTGCCCTGACGGGTCTCGCGGCGCTGCCGGCCTATTCCCGTGCCAGCCGCGACCTGCAGTACGTGTTCGTCAACGGCCGCTTCGTGCGCGACAAGCTCATCACCCATGCCCTGCGCGAGGCCTACCGCGACGTGCTGCATCACGAGCGTCATCCCGCCTACGTGCTGTTTCTGGAACTGCCGCCGGAAGCCGTGGACGTGAACGTCCATCCCATGAAGATCGAGGTGCGCTTCCGCGACCCGCGCGGTGTGCACCAGTTCGTGTTCCACGCCCTGCAGCGGGCGCTGGCGCGGCCGGCTGCTGGTGGAGCCGTCTCCGCGGCGCCCACCGTCCGGCCGCCGGCGGACACGCCCGGTCACGCGGCCAGCCCGCCGCGCCAGACTGCGCTGCCCCTGCGTGCCGCGGAACCGCTGGCGTTTTACGATGCCCTGTTCGGCCCGGCGCCGGCGGCCGCCGATGTCAGGCAGACGCAGGCGGCAGCGGAAGGGGACGTCCCGCCCCTGGGCTATGCCCTGGCGCAGCTCCACGGCATCTACATTCTGGCGCAGAACGCCCAGGGACTGGTGGTGGTGGACATGCATGCCGCCCACGAGCGCATCGTGTACGAGCGACTCAAGCAGGCGCTCGACCAGCGGCGCGTGGCCAGCCAGCCGCTGCTGGTGCCGGTGGCCCTCCAGGCCTCCGCGCTGGAGGTGGCCACGGTGGAGGAAAACGCCGCGGTGCTGGAGGAACTGGGCTTTGCCATGGCCGTGCTGTCGCCCCAGACCATCGCGCTGCGTGCGGTGCCCGCGCTGCTGGCTCATGCTGATCCCGTGGCGCTTGCGCGCGACCTGCTGCGGGAACTGCGCGAACTGGGGGGCAGCCGCGTGCTCACCGAGCGCCGCAACGAACTGCTCGCCACCCTGGCCTGTCATGGCGCAGTGCGCGCCAACCGCAAACTCTCCCTCACCGAGATGAATGCCCTCCTGCGCGACATGGAAGCCACGGAACGCTCCGGCCAGTGCAACCATGGCCGGCCCACCTGGTTTCAGCTCTCCCTGTCCGAGCTCGACAAGCTGTTCATGCGTGGCAAGTGAGAGCATGACCGATCAGGCCGGGCTGCCGCCGGCGATCTTTCTCATGGGCCCCACCGCCAGCGGCAAGACCGACGCCGCGGTGGAACTGGTCCAGCGCCTGCCGCTGGAAATCATCAGCGTGGACTCGGCGCTGGTCTATCGCCACATGGACATCGGCACGGCCAAGCCCGATGCAGCCACCCTGCGTGCGGCCCCTCATCACCTGATCGACATCATCGAGCCCACCGAAGCCTATTCCGCCGCCCAGTTCCGCGAGGACGCCCTGCGCCTCATGGCGGAGATCGCGGCGCGCGGCAGGGTACCGCTGCTGGTGGGCGGCACCATGCTCTACTTCAAGGCCCTGCGCGAAGGCCTGAGTGACCTGCCGCCGGCCGATCCTGCCCTGCGCGCCGAGATCGAGGCCTGGGCGCGCGAGGCCGGCTGGCCCGCGCTGCACGGAGCGCTCGCGCGGCTGGATCCGGAAACCGCGGCCCGGCTCAAGCCTACCGACGCCCAGCGCATCCAGCGGGCGCTGGAGGTGATCCGCCTCACGGGCGAACCCTATTCCGTGTTGCTGCGCCGCCGCGGGCAGGAAGGGCTTCCCTATCGGGTGCTGCCCATTGCCCTCGTGCCGGGGGATCGGGCCGTGCTGCACCGGCGCATCGCGCAGCGTTTCGAACGCATGTTGAGCCAGGGCCTGATCGAGGAAGTGGTCTGGCTCAGGGAACACTATGTGCTGGGGCCCCATCTGCCTTCCATGCGCTGCGTGGGTTACCGGCAGGTCTGGCAATACCTGGAAGGCAGCCTGCCCCGGGGCGAGCTGCGTGACCGGGGAATCTATGCCACGCGCCAGCTCGCCAAGCGACAACTCACCTGGCTGCGGGCCATGGAGGATGCGCTGGTGCTGGATTGTCTCGATCCGGCCCTCACCAACCGGCTGGCCGACGCCATCAACACTTTTCTGGGGGCGCAGCCGGCGCCCGGGTAGCCAGGATGCGTGCATCGGCTCCCCCCACCGCAAAAGTGAGGGCCACGCTTTCGCCGACCTGCACCTGGTCGGCGCGGGTCACGATGGCGCCGGCTTCATTGCGCACGATGCTAAAACCCCGGGTGAGCACTGCCTGCGGGTTGAGGTGGTCCAGATGGGTCCCGAGGCTCGCGAGCCGTTGGTGCCAGCGCAGGAAACCCTGTGCGCTCGCCCGCTGCAGTCTGCCTGCCAGATGCTGGAGGTGTTGCCGCCTGCGGGCCAGGTCGGGGCGGGCGGCAGTTAGACGGGTGGCGAGATGGGCAAGCTGCCAGCGCCGGCGCGCGGCGATGCTCTGCATGGCCTGGCCCAGGCGCTGGCGCAACTGGTCGAGCTGCCGCGCCTGCTGGCGCAGCCGCTCGCCCGGATGCCTCAGGCGTTTGGCGAGATGGTCCAGATGCTGCATGCGTGTTTCCAGCGCCCGCTCCATGTCGCGCGCCAGACGGGCCGCCAGCCGGTCCAGCTTGTGGGCGAGCTCCACACGGTTGGGGCTGGCCAGTTCCGCTGCCGCGGTGGGCGTGGGGGCGCGCACGTCTGCGGCGAAATCGGCAATGGTGAAGTCGGTCTCGTGTCCCACGCCGCACACGATGGGAATGTGGCTGGCCACGATGGCGCGGGCCACGATTTCCTCGTTGAATTCCCACAAATCCTCGATGCTGCCGCCGCCCCGGCACAGGATGAGCACATCGCACTCAGCCCGCTGGTTGGCCACGCGGATCGCCTCGGCAATGCGGGCGGCCGCCCCCCGACCCTGCACCGGCGTGGGATAGATCACCACGGGCAGGCGGGGCATGCGCCGGCGCAGGGTGGTGAGCACATCGCGCAGGGCCGCCGCCTCGCGCGAGGTGACGATGCCGATGGCGCGCGGGAAAGGCGGCAGGGGCCGCTTGCGTTCCGGCGCAAACAGGCCCTCCGCCTCCAGCCGTGTCTTGAGCCGCGCGAAGGCCTCGTACAGGGCGCCCAGGCCGCCGGGGCGCAGGGTTTCCACGTTGAGCTGGAAATCCCCGCGCGGCTCGTACAGGGTGACGATGGCGCGCGCCTCCACCTGCATGCCCTCGCGCACTTCGAAATCCACGTACTGGTTGCGATGGCGGAACATCACGCAGCGCACCTGGGCCTTGTCGTCCTTCAGGGAGAAATACCAGTGGCCGGAGCCATGGCGCGTGAGGTTGGAGATTTCCCCGCTCACCCACAGGGGCGGGAAGCTGTTTTCCAGCAGGGCACGGGTGCGGCGGTTGAGCTCGGAAACGGGGATGGCCTGGTCTGACGCGGGTGGAAAGGGGCTTGACAACATGGCCGCAGTCTATCACCTATCCACATACGCCGTCAGGCCGCGAGCATCCGCTCACTCATCGCGCTGCCCGCCGGGACTTAGCGCTATCTATCTGAAGGAGCGCACATTTTTGCCCGCACAAAAAACCGGCACCGGACAAATTGCCGCTCCCTTGTGGCACTTAGCGCGTCTTCCCACGTGTTTTCCACAGGCTTGTCCACAGGGATTGTGGACAAGGCAAAAATGCCTTTGCCCAGGCTGAGTTTGTTCGCCGCGCCGCATGTCGTTGACATATATGACGGCGGGTTCTATAGTGGATGGCGCGTCGGGCCTGGCCGTGACCATCAGGCCGGGTTGGCGCGCATGCATGTGTCACTGTTTCTGCTCCGCTTCGCCCCGGGTCGCCATCCGCCCGGGGCTTTTTTTTCCGTGCCGGACCCTGGGGCAAAAGGTCGCACTTGCCCATCCCCGGGGTGCAGGCTAAAGTTACGCCCATTTGTCGGGAGGCAGCGGGTGCTCAGCATCATCGAACAGGCAGGTTGGCCGATTTGGCCGCTCATCTTCGCTTCCATCGTTTCCCTGGGCATCATTGGTGAACGGCTGTGGACGCTGCGCGGCGCCGTCATCGCACCGAAAAACCTGCTGCCCCAGGTGCTGCAGGAACTGCAGCAAAAGGGCGTGACGCCCGAGCTGCTGGAACGTCTTGCGCGGGGCGCACCGTTGGGACGCGTGTTCGCCGCCGCCCTGCGCAATGCCAATACCTCCCGTGAAGTCATGAAGGAGGCGGTCGAGGAAGAGGGCAGGGCGGTGGCTCACGAGCTGGAGCGCTTCCTCACCACCCTGGGCACCATCGCCACCGCCGCACCCCTGTGGGGCCTGTTCGGGACTGTGATCGGCATGGTGGAAATTTTCGCCGCCCTGAAGGCCGCGGGCACCGATCCCGCGGAACTGGGTCACGGCATTTCCATCGCCCTGTACAACACGGCCACGGGTCTGTTGGTGGCCATTCCCAGCCTGATCTTCTACCGCCACTTCCGGGCCAAGATCGACGCCCTGATCGTGGAGATGGAACAGCAGGCCATCAAACTCGTGGAAGTGCTCCACGGCGAGCGGCGCTGAGGGGTGCCATGGACTTCAGGCGGGGCCGCGAGCGCGAAGGCGTGGAGATCAACCTGATCCCCATGATCGACGTGCTGCTGGTGATCGTGATCTTCCTCGCGGTCACCACCACCTTCTCCCAGATCGCCCAGCTGCAGATCACCCTGCCGACGGCGGAGGCGGAAAAACCGGCCCAGCAGCCGGCGGCCATCAATGTCGCGGTGGATGCGGCGGGTCGCTATCTGGTCAATGGCAAGCCCTTTGTTGGCAAGGGCCCGCAAGGTCTCAGCGTGGCGCTCAAGCAGGCCGCCGGCGACCAGAACGATCCCATGATCGTCATCAGCGCCGATGCCCAGGCCACCCACCAGTCCGTGATCGATGTCATGGAAGCGGCCCGCATCGCCGGCTTCGCCCGCCTGACCTTTGCCACCCAGGCGGAGCGCCGCTGAGCGCCTGCGCGCGGCCGTTTGGGTGGCGGCCGGTAATCCCGTCCATGTCTCCCATGCCCCTGCGTGAGTCGCTGAGCCGCTGGCTGCAAGAGCAGTGGTATCGCTGGTCGCCCTGGCATGTCATTTTGCTGCCGCTTGCCGCGCTGTTCGGCCTGGCCGCGGCCGTGCGGCGCAGCCTCTACCACCTGGGCTGGCTGCCCGTGACCAGCCTGCCGGTGCCGGTGCTGGTGGTGGGCAACATCGCCGTGGGCGGGACCGGCAAGACACCCCTGGTGATCGCCCTAGCAGGCCTGCTGCGGGAGGCAGGCTACCGGCCGGGCATCGTCAGTCGCGGCTATGGCGGCCGGGGACGGCTGCCCCGTGCCGTCGGGCCCCAGGCCGATCCCCTGGAAGTGGGCGACGAGCCGGTGCTGCTCGCCCGCACGAGTGGCTGCCCGGTCTGGGTGGGACGCGCCCGCGCGCAGGTTGCCCGGGCCCTCCTTGCCCAACATCCCGAAGTCGATCTCATCATCAGTGACGATGGGCTGCAGCACTACGCCCTGGCGCGGGACGTGGAGATCGTGGTGGTGGATGCCCAGCGCTGGTTCGGCAACGGCCAGCTCCTGCCCGCGGGGCCCCTGCGCGAACCCACCTGGCGCCTGCAGACAGTGGACGCGGTGGTGATCAACGGCTGGCTGCCGGGCGCGCCCCTGAGGCGCCACGAGTTCACCATGCGGCTAACCGGCGATGTGCTCTACAATCTGCGCAATCCGGCACTCAAGGCGCGGCCCGAGGTGTTCGCCGGCCAGACCCTGGTGGCCATGGCGGGTATCGGTCATCCGGAACGTTTTTTCGGCCACCTGCGCAGCCTGGGCCTGTCCATCCTGCCGCGGCCGCTGCCGGACCATCACCGCTACACGCCGGCGGAGCTGGAGGAAGCCGCCGGCCGGCCCATCGTCATGACGGAAAAGGATGCGGTCAAATGCGCCGACTTTGCGGGGGACGACGTCTGGGTGCTGCCCGTGCGGGCGGAACTGGATCCCCGGCTCTTGCCCGCCCTTCTCGCGAAACTCAGGGAACACCATGGATCCGAAGCTGCTTGAAATTCTCGTCTGCCCCCTGTGCAAGGGGCCACTCGTCTATCGCCGCGAGGCGCAGGAACTGGTCTGCCGCGCCGACCGGCTTGCCTTTCCCATCCGAGATGACATCCCCGTGATGCTGGAGGAGGAAGCCCGGGCATTGCCTCCCGAGGAAGAGGTGGAATCCTGACGCCCCGGTGCCTGTCATGCCGCCCTTCAAGATCGTCATTCCCGCCCGCCATGCCTCCACCCGCCTGCCGGGCAAACCCCTGGCGGACATCGCGGGCAAGCCCATGGTGGTGCGCGTGGTGGAGCGGGCGCTCGATGCCGGCGCCGAGGAGGTGTGGGTGGCGACTGACCACGAGGCCGTGGCGCAGGCGGTGGAGGTGGCGGGGCACCGTGTGCTGCTTACTTCGGTGGACCATGCCTCCGGCACCGACCGCATCGCCGAGGTGGCGACGCGTCTGAACTGGCCCGACGATGCCATCGTCGTCAACGTCCAGGGCGACGAGCCCCTGATCGCGCCAGAACTCATCCGGGAGGTTGCTGCGACCCTGGCGGCCCACGACAGCGCGGCCATGGCCACTGCCTGCCATGCCTTCCACGACCTGGCCAGCATGTTCAATCCCAACGTGGTGAAAGTCGTGCTGGACCGCGCAGGCTTCGCCCTTTATTTCTCGCGGGCGCCCATTCCCTACGGACGCGACGCCTTTCTCAACATGCCCTCGCGCCTGCCGGCGGACATGCCAGCCTATCGCCACATCGGCCTGTATGCTTACCGGGTCGGCTTCCTGCGTCTCTACAGCGGGCTCACGCCGGCGCCCATCGAACGTTTTGAGGCCCTGGAGCAGCTGCGTGCCCTGTGGCACGGGCACCGCATCGCCGTGGCCATCACCGCCCATGCGCCGGCGCGCGGCGTGGACACCCCCGAGGACCTGGCCTGGGTGCGTGCCCAGTTCCAGACCTGAGGCTTTGTGAGCCCTTTATAAAGGGATAAAAACATTTTGCCCGGCGCAGGGGCGCAGCCGGAAACACCCTGACGCCGTGGTGGTATGATTGAACTCCCCGCACGGCCGTCACCGCAGTTCCTGCGTGCTTCAGACGGCAATACTCAAGACAGGACAAAGGAGGATTCATGCGTTTGATTCTGCTCGGCGCGCCCGGCGCCGGTAAGGGCACCCAGGCCAAGTTCATCACGGAAAAATACGGCATTCCCCAGATTTCCACCGGCGACATGCTGCGTGCCGCGGTCAAAGCGGGCACGCCCCTGGGCCTGGAAGCCAAGAAAATCATGGACGCGGGGGGGCTGGTGTCCGACGACATCATCATGGGCCTGATCCAGGAGCGTCTGAAACAGCCGGACTGCGCCAAGGGCTATCTCCTCGATGGATTCCCGCGCACCATTCCCCAGGCCGAGGCCATGCGCCAGCTGGGCATCGACGTGGATTTCGTGATCGACGTGGACGTGCCGGACGAGGAGATCATCAAGCGCATGAGCGGGCGGCGCGTGCACCTGCCTTCGGGCCGCACCTACCACGTGGTGTTCAACCCGCCCAAGGTGCCGGGCAAGGACGATGTGACCGGTGAAGACCTGATCCAGCGCGACGACGACAAGGAAGAAACCGTGCGCAAGCGTCTCGAGGTCTATCACGCCCAGACCAAACCCCTGTGGGATTTCTACACCCGGTGGGCGGCCACCGGCGATCCCAAGGCGCCCAAATGCGTGCGCATTCCCGGCGTGGGCAAGGTCGAGGACGTGCGCGACGCCATCTTCCGTGCCCTGGGCGGCTGAGTAGTCCTTAGCCATGAGCAGGATCCCGGATTTCACGCCCACCGAGCTGGAGGTGGTGAAACAGACCGTGCGGGAGCGTTACGGCAAAGAGGTGGACGTGCAGATCGCCGATGCCGAGATCCGCATGTATCCGGACGACCGCGAACTCACCGAGGTGCCCTGTCTGTACTGGGCCGAGCGGGGCTGCCAGTTCGTCATCTTCAAGGTGGGCGAGGGGCGCTATCGCAACCAGTTCTTCTACTCGGTGCGGGAGCAGTACGGCACCGGCCGCGCCGAATACGATGACATCCTCGACTGCGCGCTCACCCTGCTGCGGGTGCAGGCCGACCATGAGGCACAGCGCGCCGGCTTTTGAACATTCCGTAAAAAGACCAAGGAGGCAACCATGGCAAAAATGAACGCATTCTATGCCCAGTCCGGCGGCGTCACCGCAGTGATCAACGCATCCGCCTGCGGCGTGATCGAAACCTGCCGCAAGCACAAGGACAAGATTGGCAAGGTCTATGCCGGGCGCAACGGTATCATCGGTGCGCTCACCGAGGATCTCATCGACACCAGCAAGGAATCCGCCAAGGCCATCGCTGCCCTGCGCTACACCCCGGCGGGTGCCTTTGGCTCCTGCCGCTACAAGCTGAAGAGCCTGGAGCAGAACAAGCGCGAGTACGAGCGCCTGATCGAGGTGTTCAAGGCGCACAACATCGGCTACTTCTTCTACAACGGCGGCGGTGACTCCGCCGATACCTGCTGGAAGGTGTCCCAGCTCGCGGAAAAGATGGGCTATCCCATCAAGGCCATCCACGTGCCCAAGACCGTGGACAACGATCTGCCCATCACCGACTGCTGCCCGGGCTTCGGTTCCGTGGCCAAGTACATCGCCATTGCCACGCGCGAGGCGAGCTTCGACGTGGCCTCCATGGCCAAGACCTCCACCAAGGTGTTCGTGCTCGAGGTCATGGGGCGGCACGCAGGCTGGATCGCCGCTGCCGGCGGCATGGCCGCGGACAACGAGCACAACATTCCCATCGTGATCCTGTTCCCCGAGATCGAATTCAACCAGGAGAAATTCCTGGCCGCGGTGAAGGACAAGGTGGAGAAATTCGGCTACTGCACCGTGGTGGTGTCCGAGGGCTGTCATTATCCGGACGGCAAATTCCTGGCCGAGGCGGGCACCCGCGATGCCTTTGGCCATGCCCAGCTGGGTGGTGCGGCCCCGGTGGTGGCCAACATGATCAAGGAGGGCCTGGGTTACAAGTATCACTGGGCGGTGGCCGACTACCTGCAGCGCGCCGCGCGCCACATCGCCTCCAAGACCGACGTGGAACAGGCCTATGCCGTGGGCAAGGCCGCGGTTGAGTTCGCGCTCAAGGGTTACAACTCGGTGATGCCCACCATCGTGCGTGTCTCCGACAAGCCCTACAAGTGGAAGATCGGCATGGCCCAGCTCAAGGACGTGGCCAACAAGGAAAAAATGATGCCGCGCAACTTCATCACCGCTGACGGTTTCGGCATCACGCCCAAGTGCCGCGCCTATCTTTCCGGACTCATCAAGGGCGAGGACTACCCGCCCTACAAGGACGGCCTGCCCAACTACGTGCGTCTCAAGAACGTGGCGGTGCCGAAGAAGCTCAAGGACGATTTCCAGCTGTGAACGGCGGGTGCAGGCGCGGCGCCTGCACCCCAAGGCCTTGGTGGAGGATGCATGACGCTCGAACGGGCCCGCGAACTTTTGCTCCTGCAGGCTGGCTTCGGCAGCTTCTACAACGGCAATTCCGCCAAGCTCATTCTGTCCGAAGTGCAGCGTGAGCATGGCCAGGCGGCCGTGGACCGGCTCATCGTCGAATGCGGGCTGGACCGTGTGTTTGGCTTCGAGCCCGGGACCCGTTTCGAAAACGGCATCGCCCATACCCGCTATCAATAAGCAGCCTGCTCCGCGCCGGAAGCAGGCCGGAACAACGACGACAAAGGAGGAGGCAGCATGTCCCAGGAGCTGATGTTTTCGCTGGTGTGCGCGGCGTTGGCCATCCTGTACGGGGTGGTGTCCATACGCTGGATTCTCGGACTGCCCACCGGCAACGAGCGCATGCGCAGCATCGCCGCAGCGGTGCAGGAGGGCGCCCAGGCCTATCTCAGGCGCCAGTACACCACCATCGCCCTGGTGGGCGTGGTGCTGTTCCTGCTGATCGCTGTCTTTCTGCACCTGTCCACCGCGGTAGGCTTTGCCCTGGGAGCCATCCTGTCGGGCGCTGCGGGCTTCATCGGCATGAACATCTCGGTGCGCGCCAACGTGCGCACCGCCGAGGCCGCGGGACGCGGACTCGATGCGGCCCTCAACGTGGCCTTCCGGGGTGGAGCCATCACGGGGCTTTTGGTGGTGGGGCTGGGCCTGCTCGGTGTTGCAGGCTACTACGCAGTGCTCACGGCCATGGGCATGGAGACCACCTCCGCCGTGCACGCCCTGGTGGGACTGGGCTTTGGCGGCTCCCTCATTTCCATCTTCGCCCGGCTAGGGGGCGGCATCTTCACCAAGGGGGCCGATGTGGGGGCCGACCTGGTGGGCAAGGTGGAAGCGGGCATTCCCGAGGACGATCCACGCAATCCCGCGGTGATCGCCGACAACGTGGGCGACAATGTGGGCGACTGCGCGGGCATGGCCGCCGACCTGTTCGAGACCTACGCGGTAACCATCATCGCCACCATGCTGCTAGGTGGGCTGATGGCGGCCGGTACCCATACCGCTCAGGCGGTGGCCTATCCGCTGGTGCTGGGGGGCGTTTCCATCATTGCCTCCATCATCGGCACCTTCTTCGTGCGGGCCCGCGAAGGCGGCAAGATCATGAACGCCCTGTACCGGGGCCTGATCGTGGCGGGGGCGATCGCGGTGATCGCCTTCTACCCGGTCACCACCTGGATGTTCGGAGCGGGCCTTGGCCTGGCTGACGGCACCACCCTCCCTGCCATCAACCTGTATCTCGCGGCCCTGATCGGCCTGGCGCTCACCGCCGCCATGGTGGTCATCACGGAGTACTACACTGCCACGGAATATTCCCCCGTGCGTCACATCGCCGAGGCCTCCACCACGGGACATGGCACCAACATCATCGCCGGCCTGGGTGTTTCCATGCGCGCCACTGCCCTGCCGGTGCTGGCCGTGTGCCTGGCCATCGCGGCGTCCCACCAGCTCGCGGGCCTGTACGGCATTGCCGTGGCCGCCACGGCCATGCTCTCCATGACCGGTATCATCGTCGCCCTGGACGCCTACGGCCCCATCACCGACAACGCCGGCGGCATCGCGGAAATGGCGGAACTGCCGGAGGCCATCCGCAACATCACCGATCCCCTGGACGCGGTGGGCAATACCACCAAGGCGGTAACCAAGGGTTACGCCATCGGCTCCGCCGGTCTGGCGGCGCTGGTGCTGTTCGCCGACTACACCCACACCCTGGAGGCGGGGGGCAAGCTGGTGGAATTCTCCCTGGCCGATCCCGCCGTGATCATCGGCCTGTTCGTTGGCGGCATGGTGCCCTATCTGTTCGGTGCCATGGGCATGGAAGCAGTGGGCCGGGCTGCCGGCAGCGTGGTGGTGGAGGTGCGCCGCCAGTTCCGGGAGATACCGGGCATCATGGAAGGGCGGGCCAAACCGGACTATTCGCGGGCGGTGGACATGCTCACCCGGGCCGCCATCCGCGAGATGATCGCGCCATCCCTGCTGCCCATCCTGGTGCCCATTGCGGTGGCCGTGATCATGGGCTGGCTCATGGGACCGGGCGCCGGGACCAAGGCCCTGGGCGGTGTGCTCCTGGGCTCCATCGTCACCGGCATCTTCGTCGCCATTTCCATGACTACTGGCGGCGGTGCCTGGGACAATGCCAAGAAATACATCGAGGAGGGAAACTACGGGGGCAAGGGCTCGGACGCCCACAAGGCGGCGGTGACCGGCGATACCGTGGGTGACCCCTACAAGGACACTGCCGGGCCTGCCATCAACCCCCTCATCAAGATCATCAACATCGTCGCCCTCTTGATCGTGCCTCTGCTCTGAGGGGGTGGGGAAAAGAAAAAGCCGGCGCAAGCCGGCTTTTTTGTGGTGCGCCCGGCAGGGCGCACCCACTTGGAGGTGAAAGTCCTCTACTCGCCCGGCAAGGGGAAGAGTTAGCTGAA
>JBBFMG010000039.1:0-13001 GCA_037478575.1 Burkholderiales bacterium
CTGCGCATCGACTGGGAGTCGCGCCAGCTCATCAAGGGGTATGCAGTATGAGCGGACCGGTGCGCACCATTCTCATCATGGCCGGCGGCACCGGCGGCCATGTCTATCCGGGCCTGGCCGTGGCCCAGGTGCTCATGGAGCGCGGCTGGCGCGCCGTGTGGCTGGGCACCCGTGCGGGACTGGAGGCACGCGTGGTTCCGGCCCACGGCATCCCCCTTGTCTGGCTCAGCCTTGGCGGCGTGCGGGGCAAGGGGTGGCTGCGCAAGCTGTTTTTGCCGCTCGCCCTGCTCACCGCTTTCTGGCAGAGCGCGCGTGCGTTGTTCGCGCACCGGCCCGACGTGGTGCTGGGCATGGGCGGTTATGCAGCCTTTCCGGGCGGCATGATGGCGTCCCTGTTCCACCGGCCGCTGGTGATCCACGAACAGAACTCGATCGCGGGGCTCACCAACCGGGTGCTGGCCTGCCTCGCCGACCGCGTGCTGGTGGGCTTCCCCAATGCCCTGCGCGGCGGGCGGGATGCGCCCCTGCCCTGCCGCCGGGTGGACACCCTCTGGACCGGCAATCCGGTGCGCGCGGAGATCACCCGGCTGCCCGATCCCGCCCAGCGCTACGGCGCCCGCAGCGGGCCCCTGCGCCTGCTGGTGGTGGGCGGCAGTCTGGGAGCCAAGGCCCTGAACGAGACGGTGCCGCGCGCACTGGCGCTGCTTCCCCCGGGCAGCCGTCCCCGGGTGGTGCACCAGACGGGGCGGGCCCATCTGGAAAGCGTGCGGACGCACTATCAGGCAGCCGGCGTGGAAGCCGAGATCCTGCCCTTCATCGACGACATGGCCACCCGCTACGGGGAGGCCGATCTGGTGGTGTGCCGGGCGGGGGCGCTCACCATTGCCGAACTCGCCGCAGCGGGCGTGGCCAGCATCCTCGTGCCCTATCCCCATGCGGTGGACGACCACCAGACCGGCAACGCCAGATTCCTGGCCGATGCCGGCGCGGCGCTGCTCCTGCCCCAGCGGGAACTGAGCCCGGAAAGACTGGCGCAGCTCATTGGCGAACTGACACGGGAACGCCTGTGCGAAATGGCCCAACAGGCCCGCGCCCTGGCCAAACCCGACGCCGCCCGGATCGTGGCCGATGTGTGTGTGGAGGCGGCGGCATGAGCAGCAAGCAGGGGTCCCACGTTGTGGGGATGCGCGCGTGGCGAATGCCGCCGGCCAGCGACTGTGTGGAGTGTGCGCATGCAGGGCGGTGGAGGAGCTGGCGGCATGAGCAGCAAGCAGGGGCCCCACGTCGTGGGGATGCGCGCGTGGCGAATGCCGCCGGCCAGCGACGGGACGAGGTTAACAACTGTGCGGCGTGAGAGGAGCTGGCGGCATGAGCAGCAAGCAGGGGCCCCAGGTGGTGGGGATGCGCGGGCGCGATGCCCTCTGCAAGGGGCCGCACTTGGGTTGGATGCGCGCCGGTCAGGCACGCCGCGTCGCGCCCGTTTGCTGGGCCGCGGGCAAAGGTAGGGCATGAAGCACAAGGTCAAACACATCCATTTCGTGGGCATTGGCGGGGCGGGCATGAGCGGCATCGCCGAGGTGATGCTCAACCTGGGATTCCGGATCAGCGGCTCGGACCTGGCGGACAGCGTGACCACCCGCCGGCTCGCCAAGCTGGGGGCCAGGGTGTTCCGCGGCCACGATGCGAGCCATGTGGGCAAGGCAGACGTGGTGGTGATTTCCAGTGCCGTGCGCGAGGACAACCCGGAGGTGGTCGCCGCCCGCGGCCGCGGCATTCCGGTGGTGCCGCGCGCCCTCATGCTGGCCGAGCTGATGCGCTTCAAGCAGGGCATCGCGGTGGCCGGCACCCACGGCAAGACCACTACCACCAGCCTGGTGGCGAGCGTGCTGGCGGAAGGCGGGCTGGATCCCACCTTCGTCATCGGCGGCCGCCTGGAAGCGGCGGGCGCCCACGCCCGCCTGGGCTCGGGCGAGTTTCTGGTGGCCGAGGCGGACGAGTCCGATGCCTCCTTCCTGCACCTGATGCCGGTGATCGCGGTGGTGACCAACATCGACGCCGACCACATGGAAACCTATGGCCACGACTTCGAGCGGCTGAAGCAGGCGTTCGTGGATTTCGTGCAGCGGCTGCCCTTCTGGGGCGTGGCCGTGCTGTGCCTGGACGACGCCAACGTGCGCGCCATCCTGCCGCGCATCACCAAACCCATCGTGACCTACGGCACGGTGGAAGATGCCGACCTGCGGGCCACGGCCATCCAGGCGGTGGGCGGGCAGATGCATTTCGACGTGCTGCGCAGGGGCCGGCGCAAGCTGCCCATCCGCCTCAACTGTGCGGGCCGGCACAACGTCCTCAATGCCCTGGCGGCGATCGCGGTGGCCAGCGAGGTGGGCGTGCCGGACCGGGCGATCCAGAAGGGGCTTCAGGAATTCCGTGGCGTGGGACGGCGCTTCCAACGCTACGGCGAGGTTCCCCTGCCGGGGGGCGAGACCTTCACGCTCATCGACGACTACGGCCATCACCCGGTGGAAATGGCCGCAACCCTGGCGGCGGCGCGCGGCGCCTTTCCGGGACGGCGTCTGGTGCTGGCTTTCCAGCCCCATCGCTATACGCGTACGCGGGACCTGTTCGAAGACTTCGTGCAGGTGCTCTCCACGGTGGACGTGCTGCTCCTCACCGAGGTCTATCCCGCGGGCGAGGCCCCCATCGTGGCCGCGGACGGCCGCGCCCTGGCGCGGGCGGTGCGTGTGCTGGGGCGGGTGGAACCAATTTTCGTGGAGGACGTGCAGGCCCTGCCGGAAGCCATCTGCACCGTGGTGCAGCCTGGGGATGTGGTGCTCACCATGGGGGCGGGCTCCATCGGTCAGGTGCCGGCGGCGGTGGCGCTGGGCTGTGGCATGCAGGGAGTGCGGGGTGAGGCGTGAGGGGCCGACTGCTCACCGACGAGCCCATGGCGCGCCACGTGAGCTGGCGCGCCGGCGGGCGCGCGGCGCGTGCCTACGTGCCGGCGGATCTCGCCGACCTGGCGGCCTTTCTGGCGGCCCTGCCGGCACAGGAACCGGTGCTTTTCGTGGGCCTGGGTTCCAACCTGCTGGTGCGTGAGGGCGGTTTCCGCGGAACGGTGATTCTGATGCACGGCGCACTCAGGGAAGTGAGGATGGAAGGACAGCGCATCTATGCCGAGGCCGGTGTGGCCGCGCCCAAGCTGGCGCGCTTCGCGGCGCGCCATGGCTACGAAGGCGCGGAATTTCTGGCCGGCATTCCCGGCACCGTGGGCGGCGCGCTGGCCATGAATGCCGGCTGCTACGGCGCGGAGACCTGGCAAATCGTGGACGAGGTGCTGACCATCGACCGGCACGGGACGCTGCGTCGGCGCGGTCCGGGCGATTACGAGATCGGCTATCGCCACGTGGCTCTGCGTGGGAGCCCGCCGGGGGGCGAGGAATGGTTCGCGGCGGCCTGGTTCGCGCTCGCTCCGGGCGACGGCGCGGCGGCCCAGCAGCGCATCAAGGCGCTGCTCGAGAAGCGCATCGCCGCCCAGCCGCTCAGCCTGCCCAATGCCGGCTCGGTGTTCCGCAACCCGCCGGGCGATTTCGCGGCGCGCCTGATCGAGGCCTGCGGCCTCAAGGGCCGTCGCATCGGCCAGGCCCAGGTGTCGGAGAAGCACGCCAACTTCATCGTCAACCTGGGTGGCGCCACGGCGACCGACATCGAAGCCCTGATCGGACTGGTGCAGGAGACCGTGGAACGGGAAACCGGCGTGCGGCTGGAGCGTGAAGTGCGCATCGTCGGGGAGCAGGCATGAAACGCGGCGACTGCAGGGATGGCGGACCGGCGCACGGCGCCCTGGTGCCGGGACGGGCCTGCGCGCGCCCCTGCGCCGGCCGCGTTGCAAAGAGGTTTTGAAATGACGGCAGACCAATTCGGAAAAGTCGCAGTGCTGTTCGGCGGACGCTCGGCCGAGCGCGAAGTCTCCCTCAAGAGTGGCAGCGCAGTGCTCGCCGCCCTGAGGGCGCGCGGGGTGGACGCTCATGCTTTCGATCCCGCCGAGCGCAGTCTGGACGAACTCGCGGGTTTCGACCGTGCCTTCATCGCCCTGCACGGACGTTACGGCGAGGACGGCACCATCCAGGGCGTGCTGGAGCTCATGGGCATTCCCTACACCGGCAGCGGTGTGCTGGCTTCGGCGCTGGCCATGGACAAGTGGCGCACCAAGCTGGTCTGGCAGGCGGCGGGCATTCCCACACCCCGCTACGCCCTCCTGGAGGCGCACACCGATTTCGACGCGGTGGTGCGCGAGCTGGGGCTGCCCCTCATGGTCAAGCCTGCCTCCGAGGGCTCCTCCATCGGCATGAGCAAGGTGACCCGTGCCGAGGAACTGCGTCCCGCCTGGGAACTCGCCGCGCGCCACGACCGGCTGGTGATCGCGGAGGCCTTCGTCTCCGGCGCGGAATACACCGCCAGCATCCTGGGCGAGCGGGCCCTGCCCCTGATCCGGCTGGAAACGCCCCATACCTTCTACGACTACGAGGCGAAATACCTCGCCAACGACACCCGCTACATCCTGCCCTGCGGGCTGCCGCCGGAGCGGGAGCAGGCCCTCCAGGCGCTGGCGTTGCAGGCCTTTCGCATCCTGGGCTGCCGGGGCTGGGGACGCGCCGACCTCATCGTGGACCAAACCGGCACACCCTATTTCCTGGAAATGAACACAGCGCCCGGCATGACGGACCACAGCCTGGTGCCCATGGCGGCGCGTCAGGCAGGACTGTCCTTCGAAGATCTGGTCCTGCGCATCCTCGAACTGGCCCGGCTGGAGACGGACGATGTGGCGTAGGCGTGCGGACAAGGGCGACCTGACGCGCCGGCCCATGGCCGCGCCCGGCTCCAATTTCCTGGTGCTGTCCCTGTGGGACCGCGCCCAGCTCATGCTGTGGCTGGCCAATCTGCTCTATGCCCTGGCCGCGATCCTGCTCGTGTATGCCCTGCTGTTTCTGGTGATCCACCTGCCGGTGTTTCCCCTGCGCCATGTGGAGGTGAAGGGCGACCTGCGCCACATCACCTACGAACAGGTGAGCTACATCGTCACGCGCGAGTTCCGGGGCAATTTCTTCACCCTCGATCTCGCGCGCGTCACCCAGGCCTTCGAAAAACTGCCCTGGGTGCGCCACGCCAGCCTGCGCCGGCAGTGGCCGGACCGGCTGGAAGTGACGCTGGAAGAGCACGTCGCCCTGGCCCGCTGGGCTGCGGGGGGGCTCGTGAACAGGCAGGGCGAAGTGTTTCAGGCCGCGTCCGACGAACCGCTGCCGGTGTTCGCCGGCCCGGAGGGCTCGGCCCGGGAAATGGCACAGCAGTACGAAATGTTCCGCGCCACCCTGGCGCCGGCGGGACTCAAACCCGTGGCGGTGAGCCTCAATGCACGCCGCGCCTGGGAATTGAAACTGGACAACGGGCTGGTGGTGGCGCTGGGGCGGGACCAGGTCACGGCACGGCTGGCACGCTTCGCGCGCCATTACGCCGCCACGGTGGGGCGCCTGCGCCAGGTGGCCTATGTGGATCTGCGTTATCCCAACGGCTTCGCGGTGCGCCTGGCCGCCCCGGCCGGCAAGGTTTGAGCGGCGCACAACGAGACACGGAGAAGGCACAGGGATGGCCAAAGGGAAGGAACAGAAGAACCTGATCGTGGGACTGGACATCGGCACTTCCAAGGTGGTGGCCCTGGTGGCGGAAGTGCTGCCGGAGGGCCGGCTGGAAGTGGTGGGCCTGGGCGAGGCGCCCTCACGCGGCCTCAAGAAGGGCGTGGTGGTGAACATCGATTCCACCGTGAATTCCATCCAGCGCGCCCTGGAGGACGCGGAACTGATGGCGGACTGCAAGATCCGCGAGGTCTATACCGGCATCGCCGGCAGTCACATCAAGAGCCTCAATTCCCACGGCATGGTGGCCATCAAGGACAAGGAGGTGACCCAGGCCGACGTGGACCGGGTGATCGAAACCGCGCGTGCGGTGAACATCCCCATGGACCAGCAGATCCTGCACATCCTCACCCAGGAATTCATCATCGATGGCCAGGAGGGCGTGCGCGAGCCCCTGGGCATGAGTGGCGTGCGCCTGGAGGCCAAGGTCCACATCGTCACCGGCGCGGTGTCCGCCGCCCAGAACATCATCAAGTGCGTCAAGCGCACCGGCCTCGAAGTGCGCGACCTCATCCTGCAGCCGCTGGCCTCGAGCATGGCGGTGCTGTCCGAGGACGAAAAGGAGCTGGGCGTCTGTCTGCTGGACATCGGCGGCGGCACCAGCGACATCGCCGTGTTCACCCATGGCGCCATCCAGCATACGGCGGTGATTCCCATCGCCGGGGACCAGATCACCAACGACATCGCCATGGCCCTGCGCACCCCCACCAAGGAGGCCGAGGACCTCAAGCGCGCCCACGGCTGCGCCCTGCGGCAGCTGGCCAGCCCCAACGAGATGGTGGATGTGCCCAGCGTGGGCGAGCGCGGTGCGCGCCAGCTGTCGCGCCAGACCCTGGCCGAGGTGATCGAGCCGCGCGTGGAGGAGCTCTATTCCCTGGTGCAGGCAGAGCTGCGGCGCAGCGGCTTCGAGGACCTGATTTCCTCCGGGATCGTGCTCACCGGCGGTTCCAGCCTGATGCAGGGCATGGTGGAGCTGGGCGAGGAAGTGTTCCACATGCCGGTGCGTCTGGGTACGCCCCAGTACGTGGGAGGCCTGCAGGAAGTCGTGCGCAATCCGCGCTACGCCACCGGGGTGGGCCTGCTGCTCGCAGGGCTGGAGCAATACCAGCGGCACCAGCTCGCGCGCCTGCAGAGCTCATCGCTGCAGCAGATTTTCGAACGCATGAAGGCCTGGTTCCAGGGCTTCTGAAGAAAGGGAAGGGGATGGCCATGAAGAAACGCTGTCGGCCACCGTGAGTGTGGGTTGATGCAGGTTCCAGTGTCTTGTCCAGGTTAACGTTTGAGGAGGTGAACATGTTTGAAATCATCGACAGTCAGTCCCAGGATGCGGTCATCAAGGTCATCGGCGTGGGCGGTTGCGGCGGCAACGCCGTGGACCACATGATCGAAAGCGGCCTGTCCGGCGTGGAATTCATCGCCGCCAACACCGATGCCCAGGCCCTGGCCAAGAGCCGCGCGACTTCCAAACTGCAGATCGGCGCCTCCATCACCAAAGGACTGGGGGCGGGCGCCAATCCCGAGATCGGCCGCGAGGCGGCGCTGGAGGATCGCGAAGCCATCGCCGAGGCCATCGACGGCGCGGACATGCTGTTCATCACCGCGGGCATGGGCGGTGGCACCGGAACCGGCGCGGCGCCCGTGGTGGCGGAAGTGGCCAAGGAACTGGGCATCCTTACCGTGGCGGTGGTGACCAAGCCGTTCATGTTCGAGGGCCGGCGCCTGAAGATCGCCCAGCAGGGCATCGAGGCCCTGTCCCACAACGTGGACTCCCTCATCATCATCCCCAACGAGAAGCTCATGCAGGTGCTGGGCGATGACGTTTCGGTGCTGGATGCCTTCCGCTCTGCCAATGACGTGCTCCACGGCGCGGTGGCCGGCATCGCCGAAGTGATCAGCTCGCCCGGTCTGGTCAATGTGGATTTCGCCGACGTGCGCACGGTGATGAGCGAGATGGGCATGGCCATGATGGGTTCGGCGCGGGCCCAGGGCGCCCAGCGCGCGCGGCTGGCTGCGGAGCAGGCGGTGAAAAGCCCGCTTCTGGAGGACGTCAACCTCCACGGCGCGCGCGGCGTTCTGGTCAACATCACCGCCAACCAGTCGCTGAAGATGAAGGAGATCCACGAGGTGATGAACACCATCCGGGAGTTCACCGCGGAGGATGCGACGGTCATCTTCGCCGCGCGAACATGGCGGACGATCTGCGCGTGACGGTAGTTGCCACCGGCCTGGGCATGCCCTCGGTGGCCAAGCAGCCCAAGCCCCAGATCCAGGTGGTGCGCACCGGCACCGATCCCATGCCCGCGGCCATGGCGGCGGACGCAGTGGACTACGGCGCGCTGGATCAGCCCGCGGTGCTGCGCCGGCGCCGGGACGCCACCGTGGAGGCCATGAAGGCGAGCGGCGTGGACCTGCTCGACATCCCGGCCTTTCTGCGCAAGCAGGCAGACTGAAGGCTGCCTGGGGTGAAGGGATCGCCCCGGCGGGCTGCGCCGGGGCGGCCATGCTACAATTTGACGTTTTTGATGGCCCTGCGCCACGGAAAGCGGCCGTGCTCAAGCAACGTACCCTCAAGACTCTCATCCGCGCCACCGGCGTCGGTCTGCATACCGGCCGCAAGGTGCAGATGACCCTGCGCCCCGCCCCCGCGGACACCGGCATCGTGTTCCGCCGCGTGGACCTGCCGGCGGCGCCGGAGATCAAGGCCGATCCCTTTCTGGTGAGCGACACCCGCCTGTGTTCCGCCCTGGAGGCCAAGGGCGCCAGGGTCATGACCGTGGAGCACCTCATGGCCGCCCTTGCCGGGCTGGGCATCGACAACGTTTACGTGGAGCTGGATGCGGCGGAAGTGCCCATCATGGACGGTTCCGCCGGGCCTTTCGTGTTCCTCATCCAGTCCGCCGGCATCGAGGAGCAGCCTGCGCCCAAGACCTTCATCCGGGTGTTGAAGACGGTGGAGGTCCGGGACGGGGACAAATGGGTGCGACTTGCCCCCTACAATGGCTTCCGCGTCACCCTGAGCGTCGATTTCGCCCACCCGGTGTTCGAGGAGGGGCGCCAGGTCACGGTGGATTTCGCGGACACCTGCTTCGTGCGCGAGGTCGCCCGCGCGCGCACCTTCGGTTTCATGCACGAGGTCGAGGCCCTGCGCAGCAGCGGCCTGGCCTTGGGCGGGAGCCTGGACAACGCCGTGGTGATGGACGAGTTCCGGGTGCTCAACGCCGAGGGGCTGCGCTACGACGACGAGCTGGTGAAACACAAGGCGCTGGACGCCATCGGCGATCTCTACCTGCTGGGTCATCCCCTGATCGGCGCCTTCACCGGCCACAAGTCCGGCCACGCCCTGAACAACCGGCTCTGCCGGGCGCTTGCGGCCGACCGCGGCGCCTGGGAATACGTGCGCTTCGCGCGCGGGGAAGAGGCGCCGGCCGCCTTCCAGCGCCTCGCTGCCCAGCCGGCCTGAGGGCCGGCAGGCCCGGTGTTCCTCCTGCGTCTCTATCTCATCCTTGCCGGCCTGGCCCTGGCCGGTGCCCTGTTGCTGGGCCTGGTCCTGCGCGACGCACGCTGGTTCCGCTTCGCCTGGCAGCTCTTCAAGTTCTCCCTGGTGCTACTGGTGGTCATCCTCGGCCTGATGACCCTGGGCCGGCTGATCCTGCGTTAGGGCCTGACGCTGGTGCCGCAGCAGGTTGGTGAGCGCCTGCTTGAGCGGAGACGGCGCCAGATTGCGTTCCAGCGCTTCGATTTCGGCGAGCCCCGCGGGCGGGATGCGGGGTGACGGCCCTTTTCTGCGTGTCTGGCCTGACGGCATTTTCACTTGCACTTCCACCCGGATTGCAGTAAGGTCATGGCCCCGCTGACGAAAATTCGACAAGAGGCGGGGCAGCTGCGGTTTCAGTTTCGCGGCGGCTGCGCCGTTATCGGCATACAGGGTCAGGACCCCATCCTTCACCGGACCGACCCTTGAAAAACGCGCCAGCCCCGGCGGCGCGATCGCTTCCCAAACCTGCTGGAGGGTCATGAGCCGCCTCGCCTCACGCGTGAGGCGGCCAAGACCGGATGTCGGCTCGCTCAAAAAGCCGGAGAGCTTTCGGGCCGTCATCTTTCCAGGCCCAGCGCCGTGCCTCGCCCGTCGGGGCCGGCGCGGCTCGCATGGAGGATGCGTCCATGAACATCATCATCGTGTCCGACCGGCTGACACGCAGCCGCACCATCTGCCTGGGACGCTGCGGCACGGGGCTGCTTCTGGCCGGGGTGCTCGGGAGCATCGTCCTGCTCTCCAGCCTGATTGCCTGGCTGATGCTGTTTCACTTGGACGATGTGCCCATCCCCTTCGTGCAGCGCCTGATCCTCGCCGCCCAGCAGAGCGAGGCGGAAAGGAACCGGCTCCATCTGCAGCAAAGCCTCAACGCCATGGCGGTCAAGGTGGGCGAGATGCAGGCCCAGATGCTGCGCCTGGACGCGCTGGGCGAGCGGCTTGCGCGCCTGGCCGGCGTGCGCCGGGAAGAGTTCCAGTTCGACCGCAAGCCCGGTCAGGGGGGCAACCCTTCCAGTCTGCCCGAGCGGCCGGTCTCCCTGGACGAGTTTGCCGCCGAGCTCGACCAGCTCTCCCGCCAGTTGGACGATCGGGCGGAACGGCTGGCCGTGATGGAGTCCCTGCTGAGCCGCGAACGGGTGCGGCAGAGTGCGCTGCCCAGCGCGCCGCCGGTGCCCGGCGGTTTCTTCACCTCCAACTTCGGCTGGCGCATCGACCCTTTCACCGGCCAGCGCGCCATGCACGAGGGTGTGGACTTCATGGCGCCCGAGGGGGCCCCGATCCTGGCCGCGGCGGGCGGCATCGTCGTGTATTCGGATTACCATCCGGGCTATGGTAATATGATCGAGATCGACCACGGCAACGGGCTCGTCAGCCGGTACGCCCACGCTTCGAAGCGTCTGGTCAGGGAAGGCGACGTCGTGTTGCGCGGTCAGAAGATCGGCGAGGTCGGCAACACCGGCCGTTCCACCGGACCTCATCTCCACTTTGAAGTCCTCAATCGCGGCGTTCCGCAGAACCCGACCCGTTATCTGCAGCCGGCAGGCTGAGTCCATCCCCCTGCAGGCGATGTCCGCCGAGGTGCAGCCGGCGTCCGGCTGCACCTCGTTTCACGTTCAGGCACGAGAATTCACACCATGATCGCTGGTTTGCTGAAAAAAATCTTCGGCAGCCGTAATGAGCGGCTGATCCGGCAATACACCCAGGTGGTGCGCGTCATCAACGACCTCGAGCCGAAAATGCAGGCCCTGTCCGACCAGGAGCTGGCAGGCAAAACCGCGGAATTCAAGCAGCGCGTGGCCAATGGCGAATCCCTGGACAGCCTGCTGCCGGAAGCCTTCGCCGTGGTGCGCGAGGCCGGGCGGCGCGTGCTCGACATGCGCCACTTCGACGTGCAGCTCATCGGCGGCATGGTACTGCACCAGAACAAGATCGCCGAAATGCGCACGGGAGAGGGCAAGACCCTGGTCGCCACCCTGCCGGCCTATCTCAATGCCCTCACCGGCAAGGGTGTGCACATCGTGACCGTCAACGACTACCTGGCCCAGCGCGATGCGGAGTGGATGGGACGCATCCACCGCTTCCTGGGCCTGTCTGTCGGCGTCAATCTTTCCCAGATGGATCACGCGGCGAAGCAGGCCGCCTACGCCGCTGACATCACTTACGGCACCAACAACGAGTTCGGCTTCGACTACCTGCGCGACAACATGGTTTACAGCCCCGGCGACCGGGTGCAGCGGGGGCTTCATTACGCCATCGTGGACGAGGTGGACTCCATCCTGATCGACGAGGCCCGCACACCGCTCATCATCTCCGGCCAGGCCGATGACAACACGGAACTCTACGTGCGCGTCAATGCCCTGGTGCCCAAACTGGTGAAGCAGGAAGAGGAAAACGGCCCCGGCGATTACAGCGTCGATCTCAAGGCGCATCAGGTGATCCTCACCGAGGAGGGCCACGAGAAGGCCGAGCGTCTGCTCAGCGAGGCGGGGCTTTTGCCACCCGGGACGAGTCTCTACGAGCCCGCCAACATCGCCCTGATGCACCACCTCTACGCGGCCCTGCGGGCCCATGCTTTGTATCACCGCGACCAGCATTACGTGGTGCAGAACAACGAAGTCATCATCGTCGACGAGTTCACGGGCCGGCTCATGCCGGGACGGCGCTGGTCCGACGGCCTGCATCAGGCGGTGGAAGCCAAGGAAGGAGTGCCCATCCAGAAGGAAAACCAGACCCTGGCCTCCATCACCTTCCAGAACTATTTCCGCATGTACGAGAAGCTGGCGGGCATGACCGGCACTGCGGATACCGAGGCGTACGAGTTCCAGCAGATCTATGGTCTGGAAACCGTGGTGATCCCCACTCACCGGCCCATGATCCGCAAGGATTACCTGGATCTCGTCTATCGCACGGCGGCGGAAAAATACCGCGCGGTGATCGCCGACATCCGCGACTGTCACACCCGTGGTCAGCCGGTGCTGGTGGGCACCACCTCCATCGAGGTCAATGAGTATCTGTCGGGGCTGCTCAGGAAGGAGAAGCTGCCGCACCAGGTGCTCAACGCCAAGCATCACGCGCGCGAGGCCCAGATCGTGGCCCAGGCCGGCAAGCCCGGCATGATTACCATTGCCACCAACATGGCGGGTCGCGGCACCGACATCGTGCTGGGCGGCAATCCCCAGCCGGAAATCGACGCCGTCATGAACGACGAGACCTTGACCGAGGCCCAGAAGGAAGAGCGCATCAACGCCATTCGCGCCGAATGGCAGAAACAGCACGACTTCGTGATCGAGCAGGGTGGGCTGCACATCATCGGCACCGAGCGCCACGAGTCGCGCCGGGTGGACAACCAGCTGCGCGGCCGGGCCGGGCGCCAGGGCGACCCGGGCTCAAGCCGTTTCTACCTCTCCCTGGAAGATCCCCTGCTCAAGATCTTCGCCTCCGACCGCGTGGCCGCCATCATGCAGCGGCTCAACATGCCGGAGGGTGAGGCCATCGAGCATCCCTGGGTGACGCGCGCCATCGAGAACGCCCAGCGCAAGGTGGAAGCGCGCAACTTCGACATCCGCAAGCAACTGCTGGAATACGACGACGTCGCCAACGACCAGCGCAAGGTCATCTACCAGCAGCGCAACGACATCCTGGACGCCGAGGACCTGTCGGCGCAGGTCGCGTCGCTGCGCGAGGGGTGCCTGACGGACCTCGTGCGCCGGTACGTACCCGCGGGCAGCGTCGAGGAACAGTGGGACCTGCCGGGCCTGCAGAAGGTACTGGCGGAGGAA
>JBBFMG010000039.1:13011-13383 GCA_037478575.1 Burkholderiales bacterium
AGGCGATGGACGACGAGGACATCGTGCGCCGCGTGGTCGAGGCCGCGCACGCCGCGTATGAAGCCAAGGTGGCGCAGGCCGGGCGTGCGGCGTTCACGCCCTTCGAGCGCGTGGTGCTGCTGCAGACGCTGGACCAGCACTGGCGCGACCACCTGAGCGCGCTGGACTACCTGCGCCAGGGCATCCACCTGCGCGGCTACGCGCAAAAGCAGCCCAAGCAGGAGTACAAGCGCGAGGCGTTCCAGCTCTTTGCGCAGATGCTCGACGCCGTGCGCGACGAGGTCACGCGCATCCTGATGAACGTGCGCGTGCAGTCGCCCGAGCAGGTGAGCGACGCGGCGCAGCAGATGGAGCACGACGCCGAACGGCTGC
>JBBFMG010000040.1:0-13011 GCA_037478575.1 Burkholderiales bacterium
ATGAGGCCGCCCGGCGCCGGCGCATCGACCGGCTGCTCGCCCTGGAACGCAGCCAGGGGCTCAGCCCGGAGCAAAAACAGCTTTTGCTGCGGGAACTTGCGGCGATGCGCCGGGCCTAAAGGCTGTGGTCGGGCAGCCGAAAATCGGCTACAATACGCGGTTTTTTCGGCGCAGTGACAACCCTAACCCGGATTCAGGCAGACATGGCAAGCGAACACGACAAGCAGGACACCAAATCCAACGAGCTCGACGATCGGCGCGTGCGCCTGAAGAATCTGATCGTCCTGGGCAAGGAGCGCGGCTACCTCACCTATGCCGAGATCAATGACCACCTGCCGGACGACATGCTCGATGCCGAGCAGATCGAGAGCATCGTGGCCATGATCAACGACATGGGCATCAACGTCTTTGACGAGGCGCCCGATGCCGAGACCCTGCTCATGACCGAGAGCACCCCGGCGGTGGCGGACGAAGACGTGGTGGAGGAGGCCGAGCAGGCCCTGTCCACCGTGGATTCCGAATTCGGCCGCACCACCGACCCGGTGCGCATGTATATGCGCGAGATGGGCTCGGTGGAGCTGCTCACCCGGGAAGGCGAGATCGAGATCGCCAAGCGCATCGAGGACGGCCTGAAGCACATGATCCAGGCGATTTCCGCTTGTCCCACCACCATCGCCGAGATCCTGGCGCTGGCTGAGAAGGTCGAGCGCGACGAAATGCGCATCGACGAGCTGGTGGATGGTCTGATCGACCCCAACCACGTGGAGGAAGTCAGCGAGGAAATGGCCGAGGCGGACGAGGCCTCCATGGAAGCCGACGAGGTGGAAGAGGACGAGGAAGAGTCCGGCGGCGTGCAGTCGGCCAGCCTGCTGCAGCTCAAGGCCGATGCCCTGGAACGCTTCGCCACCATCCGCCAGCTGTACAACAAGATGATCCGGGCGCTGGAGAAGCACGGGCCCGACAGCAAGAGCTACAAGAAACTGCAGGAGCAGATTTCCAACGAGCTCATGGGCATCCGCTTCACCGCCAAGCAGATCGAGAATCTGTGTGACAGCGTGCGCAGGCTGGTGGAGGAAGTGCGCACCTATGAGCGTGCCATCATGGATCTGTGTGTGAACAAGTGCGGCATGCCGCGCGCCCACTTCATCAAGTCCTTCCCGGGCAATGAAGTGAACCGCGACTGGCTGGCCCAGGAAATGCGTGCGCGCAAGCCCTACGTGGAACAACTGGCGCGCTACCAGCACGACATTCTCGACCAGCAGGAGAAGCTGATCGCGGTGCAGGCCAAGGTGGGCATCCCCATCAAGGACCTGAAGGAAATCTCGCGCCAGATGTCCACCGGCGAGGCCAAGGCCCGCCGCGCCAAGCGCGAGATGATCGAGGCCAACCTGCGCCTGGTGATTTCCATTGCCAAGAAATACACCAACCGCGGCCTGCAGTTCCTGGACCTGATCCAGGAGGGCAACATCGGCCTCATGAAGGCGGTGGACAAGTTCGAATACCGGCGTGGCTACAAGTTCTCCACCTACGCCACCTGGTGGATCCGCCAGGCCATCACCCGTTCCATTGCGGATCAGGCGCGCACCATCCGGATCCCGGTGCACATGATCGAGACCATCAACAAGATGAACCGCATCTCGCGCCAGATCCTGCAGGAAACCGGCCAGGAGCCCGATCCCGCCCTGCTGGCGAAGAAGATGGAAATGCCCGAGGAGAAGATCCGCAAGATCCTCAAGATCTCCAAGGAACCCATTTCCATGGAGACGCCCATCGGCGACGACGAGGATTCCCATCTGGGGGATTTCATCGAGGATGTCTCCACCATGCAGCCGGTGGATGCGGCGGTTTACGCCAGTCTGCGCGAAGCCACGCGCGAGGTGCTGGAATCCCTCACCCCGCGCGAGGCCAAGGTGCTGCGCATGCGTTTCGGCATCGAGATGAACACCGACCACACGCTGGAAGAGGTGGGCAAGCAGTTCGACGTCACCCGCGAGCGCATCCGCCAGATCGAGGCCAAGGCGCTGCGCAAGCTGCGTCATCCCAGCCGCGCCGAGCGTCTGCGCACCTTCCTCGACAACGACTGAACCAGGCGGGCGCGGCCTGGGCCGCGGTGGTCAACGAAAAAGCCGGCACTGCCGGCTTTTTCGTCATGGGGCTCACTGCACCCGCACCGACAGCCTGCCGCGTCTGAGCCTGAGGTGCAGGGCGCGCACCCCTTCGCCGGCGGCCAGCCGGGCCAGGATTTCGTCGGACAGACGGGCAAGCACCGTGTCGGCGATGATGGCATCGGCGTTGCGCGCCCCACTGTCCACCTCGTTGCAGCGGGCCACGATCATGTCCACCAGCGCCGGATCGTAGCGCAGGCGGGCACCGTGGCTGTCCCGCACCCGCGCCGCGATGCGTTCCAGCTTGAGGGTGACGATGCGGCGCATCACGTCCTCGCCGATGGGGTAGTAGGGCACCACGGACAGGCGCCCGAGAAACGCCGGTTTGAACACCCGCTGCAGTTCGGGCCGCAGGAGGTCGATCAGGTCCTCGGGCGTGGGCGCGCGGCTTACCCCATCCACCCGCACGCCGTGGGCCACCGCCTGCATGATGCGCTCGCTGCCCACGTTGGAGGTGAGCAGGATGATGGTGTTGCGGAAGTCCACCGCCCGGCCTTCGCCGTCCTCCAGCACGCCCTTGTCGAAGACCTGGAAGAACAGCTCCAGCACGTCGGGGTGGGCCTTTTCCACTTCGTCCAGCAGCACCACGCTGTAGGGACGCCGGCGCACCGCCTCGGTGAGCACCCCACCTTCGCCATAGCCCACGTAACCCGGCGGCGAGCCCTTGAGGCCGGAGACGCTGTGGGCTTCCTGGTATTCGGACATGTTGATGGTGATGAGATTGCGCTCCCCACCGTAGAGAACGTCGGCCAGGGCCAGTGCGGTTTCGGTCTTGCCCACGCCGGAGGGCCCCACCAGCAGGAACACACCCAGCGGCCTGGTGGGGTCTTCCAGACGGGCCTTGGCGATGGCGATGCGGCGGGCGATGGCGGCCAGGGCATGGGATTGTCCCACCACCCGTTCCTCGAGCAGGGATTGCAGGCGGCGCACGGTCTCCAGCTCGTCACTCACCATGCGGCCCAGGGGAATGCCCGTCCAGGCCGAGACGACCTCGGCGATGGTGGAACCGTCCACGCAGTCGTACACCAGGGGCAGGTCCCGGTGCAGGGCGCGCAGGCTGCGCCGGCACTCCTCCAGCCGGGCGCGCTGGGCCGGCTCCGGGCCCGGTGCCTGGGCGAGCGTGCTGCGCAGGCGGTCGATCTCCGCCACCAGCTCGCGCTGCTGGGCGCAGGCTGCCTCCAGGCGCGAGCGTTCCGCCACCAGTTGTTCTTGCCGCGCGGCCAGCGCCTCGAGGCGCGGGCCATGGGCCGCATCCCCTTCGCGCGCCAGGGCTTCCCGTTCCCGCCGGGTGTTCTCGATGAGGCACCCGATGTGCTCCAGCGCAGGCGCCAGGGCAGCCCGGGACAACGCGACACGGGCGCAGGCGGTGTCCAGCACGCCAATGGCCTTGTCCGGCAGCTGCCGCCCGGTTAGGTAGCGGCTGGAAAGTTTTACGGCCTCCACCACGGCCTCGTCCAGGATGACCACGCCGTGATGCCGTTCCAGCCTGGGTGCCAGGCCACGCAGAATGTGCACGGCGCTCTCTTCGTCCGGTTCCTCGATTTTCACCACCTGGAACCGGCGCGCGAGGGCGGCGTCTTTTTCGAAATATTTCTTGTACTCGGACCAGGTGGTGGCGGCGATGGTGCGCAACTCGCCCCGCGCCAGCGCGGGTTTGAGAAGATTGGCGGCATCGTTCTGGCCCGCCTGGCCACCCGCGCCGATCAGGGTGTGGGCCTCGTCGATGAACAGGATGACGGGCGCAAGACTCGCCTTCACCTCGGCCATCACCGCGCGCAGGCGGTTTTCGAACTCGCCCTTGACGCTGGCCCCCGCCTGCAACAGCCCCAGGTCCAGGCTGCGCAGGCACACGTCGCGCAGGGGCGGAGGCACCTCACCGCGGGCGATGCGCAGCGCCAGTCCTTCCACCACGGCGGTCTTGCCCACGCCCGGCTCGCCGGTGAGGATGGGGTTGTTCTGGCGCCGGCGCAGCAGGATGTCGATCATCTGGCGGATTTCTTCGTCCCGCCCCAGCACGGGATCGATCTGGCCGGCACGGGCCAGCGCCGTGAGATCGACGGTGTAGCGTTCCAGGGCCGGGGTCGGCGCAGCCGTGGCCGGCTCCGGCACTTCTGCGGCGGTGGGAGCGGCCGCGCCCTCCCGCGAGCTGCGCAGGATGTCCGGCAGGCGGGCGCGCAGGCCTGCCACGGGCAGCTTCGTGAGACGCGTCACGGCGCCGTTCACGTGGCGCGCCACATCCTCGTCTTCCAGGAGCGCCAGCAGGAGATGGACGCTGCGCAGCGTATCGACGCCAAACTCCACGCTGGCCTTGAGCCAGGCCGATTCCAGCCAGCGCGGCAGGATGGGGGAGAGCACCGGGTGGCGATGGTTGCCCGTACGCAGCGTCGCCAGGGCCTGCTCCAGATCCCGTTCCAGGTCGGTGCGGTCAACCTTCAGGCTGCGCAGGATCAGCGCCAGGTCGCTGTCTTCGTGTTCCAGCAGACCGAGGAGCACGTGTTCCACGTCCACCTCGAAGTGGGTGCGCGCATGAGCGAGATTCGCCGCCGCCTCCATGGCCTGGCGGGTGACGGGGTTGAGCTTGGCAATCAGGGCCTTGAGATCGGTGGACATGGGGTTCACGAAGATCCGGTTCGGGGTGAGAGGATGGGCGCTTCCACGTGTCCGTAGTCGCGCAGGTTCCAGCGGCCGCCCCAGGTCAGACCCAGAGCTTCGGCTTCCTCGCCCAGCGCCTGATAGGCCTGCCAGGCCCAGGGGTCGCGTTCGGAGATCACCACCCGCCCATCGCGCAGGGGCGCGAGGTCGGCCGCGAGCCCGAACTGGTGGCGGCTTTGCATGGCGCGCGCCTGGGTCACGTGGGGCCCCGCCTGGGCCAGGGATTCCTGGCGCTCGGGACTGCGCCAGCCTTCCAGCAGCGTGAAGCCATAGCCCCGCGCCTCGAGCCGGGCCAGCAGCACCAGCACCTGGCGCAGGAAGACAGGGTCGAGCTTGTTCCAGTCGCGGTCGGCTGCTGCCAGCTCCGGCCGTTCCGTCCCCACGAATACCGAAGGCGGCAGCGGCGGAGGTGGCACCAGGCTTTCCGGGCGCAGGGCATGGCGGATGTGCTCGCCCTGGGCGAAGGACGTCAGGGAGGCGGGCGCGAAATCCATGTGGCGGCCCAGAAGCCCCGCGGCGCCAATGCCCAGGGCGGCGCAGACCAGAGCGAGCGGGAAGGCGGGCTGGGCCAGCCAGCCGGCCCGGCCGCGCAAGCGGGATGAGGCAAGCCGCGCAGGGGCCGGCCGGACGGGTGGTGCCGGCGGCATCAGGAAATAGCGCCAGGCCAGCCAGCTGAGGCCGGCGAGCAGGCCCGCCAGCACGGTCATCAGGGCGAGCAGGGCCGCTGGCGTCATGACTGTTCTCCCAGGCGCGCCAGCCTGGGCCGGGGGCCCGCTGAAGCCTTGGGCGCGCGGTCGGCCACACGCCTGGCTGCCCGCAGGGGCGGCCGTGGCGTGCGGCGCGTGGCCTTGCCTGGCGCGGCTGTTCCCGGCAGGGGCTGCGGGGCCTGGGCCAGGGCGGCCAGCAGCTGACGCTGTTCCTGTTCCAGACGTCCGGTGGAGCGACAGGGCTGGGGCGCATGGGCAAAGGCCGCGACCTCCCCGGCGGCGAATTGGATGGTGTCCCGGGACAGGCGCGGTTTCTCTTCTGCGCCGGTCACCAGCCGTTCCCGGGACAGCTCGAAACGCGGCGTGAGCCGCAGCCGGGTGCCGCTTTGCCCATCCAGCGGGGGCAGGATCTCGATGCGGGTGAGCACGGTGAGCTGCATGCTCCGCCAGACGGTGTAGTCGACACCGCGGATACGCTGGCGAAACTGCTGGAAATCCCTGGCCAGGGGCAGTTCCCGCTGCCTGAGTCCAGGCTCCGTCACGCGTGCTGTGCCGCAGTCCACGTAGGAGGTGACAGGGGGTGTGAGTTTCCACTCCACCACGCCCGGTGCCGCGGGATCCGGCGGCAACGGCCGGGGTTTGAGGGGACCCGAGGCAGGCGGATGGCGCAGGCGTGTGAGGGCGTCTTCAGGCGGCAGTGGCAGCCAGACTTCGTTCTCGGCGGGGGAAGCAGGTGGCCCGGCAGTGGCCACCGGCGTGGCGGGTGACGTGTGGCTGCAGGCCGTGAAGACCAGCGCAGCCGGCCCCAACAACAGGCGCAGACAGGCCGGCACCGGCGGGTCGAGAAGGCGAAGGGCGCGGGGCGTGCGCCCTCGCGGCAACGGGGACATCGGCATACCGGATATTCCATTGTCGTAGCACAATGGTATATCATCTGCCGCCGGTGACCAAGTTCCCCTGTTCAGGAACGATGTCCCCGTCTCAACCCTTTGCTAGTCGGAAAGCGATTCCATGAAGCTTCAGCGAAATGTGCGCCTGTCGTGCCAGCGGGCCCGTCCGGGGCTGTTCCGTGCGGCCGCCCTGCTCCTGGCCGGACTGCTCGCTGGCTGTGCCAGCACCCCCAAGAGCTATCAAATTCAGGGCGAAGCGGATCCGGTAGTGAACCGCGATGCCAGCGGCGCACCGCTTTCGGTGGTGGTGCGTCTCTACCAGCTCAAGGCACCCGCCGAATTTTCCAAGCTCACTTTCGACACCCTGGCCTCGGGCCGCAGTGAAAACGAGCTGCTGGGCACGGATCTGCTGGAGAAAACCGAAGTGGTGCTGGTGCCGGGTGCCACCCACACCCGCAGCGAGACGCTGCGCGAGGACACGCGCTACCTGGGCGTGGTGGCGTTCTTCCGCCGGCCCCATCCCCATTACTGGCGCTATCTGGTGGAGGCCGACGCGGTGCGCCGGGACGGGCTCGCCTTCCGTGCCAGGGACTGCTACCTGAGTCTCATCCGTCCCAAGCCGGCACCGATCCCGGGCCAGCCCGCCAATGCCCCCCTCGACTGCGAACCGGTGGTGGCGGCTGCGGGCGCACAGGCGCAGCCGGAGGCCGGGGCCGAGCCCGGCAAAGTGGAAGCACCGGCCCAAACCAAGTCCGGGAAGCCGGCACGATCCCGACCCAAGGTTCCCAAGCCCACCGGCGCGCCCGCGCCGGCCAAGTACCAGACGGCCGCAACGCCTCAGTCCTGACCATGCCCCAGGTCAACCGCATCCTCTGGGGCGAAGGCATGTTTCTGCGCCCCCAGCATTTCCAGCAGCAGGAACTCTATTTCGAGGGGCGTGTGGCGGAGTGCATGCGCCTGACCCATGCCCACCCCTGGGGGCTGCGCCGCGTGGAGCTGGATGCGGATGCGCTGCAGGCAGGCTTGCTGCGCCTCAACCGGCTGGAGCTGGTGTTTCCCGACGGCACCGTGATCGACGCTCCCGCCAGCGAGCCGCTGCCGCCTGCGCGCCAGCTGGATGCCCTGCCCCAGGCGGGCGTGGAAACCACGGTCTATGCCTGCCTGCCCCTGCTCAATGCCTTCGGCGGCAACGCCGGCACGGGTGGCGAGACGGGCCCGCGGCCGCCCCGCTTCGTGATGGACACCACCCGGGTGGCGGACCTTCACACCCATGCCCTGGAGGCGGAGATCACCGCCCTGCGCGCCAACACCTGTCTCCTGTTGGAGCAGGAGAACCGCGACGGGCACCAGGCCTTGCCCATCGCCCGCCTGGTGCGCAACGCCACGGGCAGCTGGGAACAGGACGAGCGCTACCTGCCGCCCCTGGTGGAGATCGGCGCTGCCCCGTGGCTTACGCTCATGCTGCGCCGCCTGCTGGACATTCTGCTGGTCAAGAGTCAGGCGCTCACTGCGGCACACCGGGAGCGGGTCAAGAGCGTCGTGGAATACGGCACCTCGGACATCGCCTCCTTCTGGCTGCTGCACACGGTGAACCGCAGCTTCCCACTGCTCAACCACCTGCTGCGCCATCCCCGCAGTCACCCCGAGCAGCTCTATCTGGCGCTGGCCCAGCTGGGCGGTGAGCTGCTCACCTTCTCCTCCAACCTGGGGCTCAACGACCTGCCTCTCTACTGGCACGAAGCTTTGGGCACCACCTTCGCCGAGCTGGACGGCCTGATCCGGGAACTGCTGGAAACCGTGATCTCCAGCCGCTACGCCGTGATTCCCCTGGTCAACACCAAACCGTCCTTTTACGTGGGCCGCCTGGAAAGCGAACGTCTGCTGGAGAATGCCGATTTCTACCTCTCGGTCAGCACCGACATGCCCACGGCCGAGGTCATGGAAACCCTGCCGGCCAAGCTCAAGGTGGGGGCGCCGGACGATGTCGAGAAAATTCTCAACTCGGCCCTGCCCGGGGTGAAGCTCGCCTACGCCACGCAGACACCGGTGGCGCTGCCGGTGCGGGTGGGCAACCACTACTTCGCCCTGGAACCCCATGGCGCGATCTACGAACGCATGCTCAAGGCCCGCAGCATCTGCCTGTATGTGCCGCAGGCGCTGCCCGAGATGAAGCTGGAACTGCTGGCGGCCTTCCGCTGAGCCATTTTGCGAAGGAGTCTCCATGAATGCACTCACGGCCCCGCCCCTGCCCCTGTCCGGTCCGGTGCCCACCCTCAAGGAAATGCTCGAGGATGCCATCTACCTCCTGTTCCTGCTGCGCAGCGGCAACGGACCGGCCAGTGCCGGCGAGTTCACCCAGCGCGTGGAACGGGCGCTGGACGACTTCGAGCGCAACGCACGCAATTTCGGCAAGCCGGCCCAGGCGATCCAGGACGCCAAGTACGCCGTCTGCGCCGTGATGGACGAGATCATCCTCGGTTCGGATTTCCCGCTGCGCGATGAATGGGAGCGCGCCCCCCTGCAGCTGCGGCTGTTTGGGGAACACCTGGCGGGCGAGCGCTTCTTCGATCGGCTGGAAGCGCTGCGTCTGGACCCGGTGAGTAATCTGGAAACACTGGAAGTCTTCCAGACCTGCCTGCTACTGGGTTTCCAGGGCAAGTATCTGCTGGAGGGCCGGGAGAAGCTCGACTATCTCATCACCCGCATCGGCCAGGAGATCACCAATGCCCGGGGCGGGCGCGCAGAGTTCGCGCCCAACTGGAAACTGCCCCACCGTTTCCAGCAGTATGTGCGCCACGAGTTGCCCCTGTGGCTGTTCTATGCCCTGCTGGCGGGGGTCGTGGCGGCGGTGTTCCTCGTTTACACCTGGCTGCTGGACGACCAGGTGAGCGAGCTCGCCCGCCTGCAGGCCCAGGGCCGACCCACGGCCACATCAGCCCTCACGGTGTCCAACAAACCGGAGTGACCCAGGCGATGCTGTCCACGAACCGCCAGGCGCATCTCATGCCTTCCGTCCTGGACCGACTGCTGGACGACGCGCCGCGCCGTGACGGCGGACCCGCATATGTTCACACCGATCTCGCAGGCTTCAAGCGGGCGGTGGCGCGGGATCTGGAAGTGCTGCTCAATTCCCGCCGTGTTGCTCCCGGCGCGGACATCGAGGCTTATCCCCAGGCCCGGAACTCGGTGCTGAGTTTTGGCATTCCCGATCTCAGCAGCCTGAGCCTGCTTAGCCCGGATGACCGTGCCCGTCTGCGGGACTACATCCGGCGCGCCATCGAACGGCACGAACCGCGTCTGTCCCAGGTGCGCGTCAGTCTCGAGCCCCCCCAAGGACTGGAACGCCTGCTGCGTTTTCGGGTGGACGCAGTGCTGCGCGTGCATCCCCATCGGCCGCCCGTGAGTTTCGATGCCACGCTGGAGCTGTCCTCCCAGCTGTGCCGGTTGAGCGAACGGGGCTGACATGCTGGAAACACTGCTTCCCTACTACGAGCGTGAACTCGCCGCGCTGCGCCAGCTCGGCGGGGAATTTGCGCGTCGCTATCCCAAGATTGCGCGCCGCCTGCTGTTGGAAGGGGACCAGTGCGAAGATCCCCACGTGGAGCGCCTGATCGAAGCCTTCGCGTTTCTCGCCGCGCGCGTGCAGCGCAAGCTGGACGACGAGTTTCCCGAAATCAGCGAAGCCTTCCTGCAGATTTTGTATCCCCACTACACCCGGCCGTTTCCCTCCTGGACCATCCTGCAGTTCGAGCTGGATGCCGCCGCACCCCAAATCGGCCAACGCTATCACCTGCCGCGCCACCAGCAGGTGCTTTCGCCACCGGTGGGCGGCATCGCCTGCCGCTTCCGCACCTGCTATCCGGTGGACCTCTATCCCCTCACGCTCTATTCGGCACGCCTGGAACACGTCCAGTCCTCGGAACACCTGCGCCGTCTCGCCCCGGAGGCCGCTGCCGCGCTGACACTGGATTTGCGTACCCAGGGTGGTTTGCCGGTCAATGCCATCGGGCTCACCCGGCTGCGCTTTTTCCTCGATGGCGAACCCGGCCTCATGCACCTGCTCTATGAGCTGCTGCTCACCCGCACGCTTGCGCTGCGCGTGAGCGACGCGGCGGACGACCCCGGCCGCACCACGCAGTTGCCGGCCGAAGCGGTCGCGCCCGTGGGCTTTGCGCCGGAGGAGGCCATGCTGGACCATGACGACAGGTCCTTTCCGGGCTACTTGCTGCTGACGGAATATTTCGCCTGTCCCGAAAAATTTCTGTTCCTGGACCTGCAGGATCTGGAACCCGCAGCCGGTCGACTCACGGGCAACGAACTGCGCATCCGCATCTTCCTGTCCAGCTACGGGGACGGCGAGCGTCACGTACGGCTCATGCAAAGCCTCGACGCGGCGAACCTGAAGCTTGGCTGCACGCCAGCCATCAACCTGTTCCGCCAGCCGGCGGAGCCGGTACGCCTCACCCATCACCGCACCAGTTACCCGGTGATCCCGGACGGTCGGCGGCCCCTGGCCTACGAAGTGATTGCCATCGATGCCGTCACCGCCGTGGAAAAGACCGACGCCATGGAAAGCACGCGGCGGGTGCCACCCTTTTACTCGGTCTGCCACAACGGTACGGCAGCGGAGGAGGGCGCCTTCTGGTACGCCACGCGGGAGCCTTCCACGCGGGAAAACGACCGGGGAACCGAAGTGGAGATCGTATTCACCGACCTGAACTTCCGCCCCACGCGGCCGGCCACGGAAGTACTGTCCCTGGAACTCACCTGCAGCAACCGCGACCTGCCGGAGCAGATTCCCTTCGGCGGCAGCGCAGCCGGTGCCCACACCGATTTCACGCTGCCTGGCAATACGGTGGTGCAAAGGGTGCGTCCCCTGCGCAAACCCACGCCCACCCTGCGCCCGCCCGCCAAGCGCGGACTCTATTGGCGGCTCATTTCCCATCTTGCGCTCAATCACCTGTCGCTGGTGGCGGGAGAAGGAGAGCCACTGAGGGAAATGTTGAGCCTGTATGACCTCGGCCGTGATCAAAGTGGAAAACGCCAGATCCAGGGCATCGTCGCAGTGGAGGCACGGCCGGGGGTGGCGCGGGTCTCGGCCCCCCATTTCGCGGGCTTCGTGCGCGGGGTGGACATCACCCTCACCGTGGACGAAAACGCCTTCGTGGGAGCGGGCACCTATCTGTTCGGCAGCGTGCTGGAGCGTTTCTTCGCCCTCTACTGCAGCGTGAACAGCTTTACCCGCCTGCATCTGCATTCCAAACAACAGGGACGGGAGATCGCCCAATGGCCGGCACGGGCAGGGCAAGCCATCGTGATCTGATTGGCGAGCTGCGGCAGGAAGGCTTTCGCTTCCGCTTTCCCCAGGCCGTGTATCTGCTGGCGCGGGCGCGGGGTGTGCAGGGCGTGCCTGCCAATGTGCGTTTCCGCACGCCTGCCTCCCTTGCGTTTCCCGCCAGCGAGATCGTTCAAGTCGAATCCACGCTGGAGGAAGACCGCCTGCACATCACCGTGGGCTTCATGGGACTCACGGGTCCCTCCGGCGCCCTGCCTTCGAGCTACACGGAGCTCCTGATCGAACGGCGGCACCAGCACCGCGACGATGCCGCCCATGCCTTCCTGGACGTGTTCTCCCACCGTGCCATCAGCCTGTTCTACCACGCCTGGCAAAAATACCGCTTCCACGCGACCTACGAAGCAGGCGGGCACGATGGTTTCACGCGCAACCTCATGGATCTGGTGGGCGTGGGTCTGTCGGCCCTGCAGCAGCGCGTGCATGCCGCCCCGGCGGGCATGCCGCCCACCCTGTTCGCCTTTTACGCCGGTCTGCTGGCGCAAAGACCCGTTTCCGCAGAGAGCCTTGCGGCCCTGATTCGAGGCTATTTCGGTGTGGCCGTGCGCATCGAGCAGTTCGTCGGCACCTGGCAGCACCTGGACGCCGTGGCGCAAAGTCGGCTGGGCCGCGCCAACTGCCGGCTGGGGGATGATGCGGTGTGCGGACAGCGCGTCTGGGATCGCCAGAATACCCTGCGCATCCACCTGGGGCCGCTGGATGGAACGCGCTTTGCCGATCTCACCCCAGGCAGCGCCGGTGCAGCGGCATTGCGGGAGCTCGTGCATTTCTGCGTGGGCACCGCGCTGGCCTGCGAGGTGGTGCTGATCCTCAGCCGCGACGCGATTCCGACACCGCAACTCAATGCCGGTGGGGCGACCACCTGCCGGCTTGGCTACAACTGCTGGTTCCACACACGCCCTGCCGAACGGGACGCCGTGGACATGCGCTTCGCCCTGCAAAGCTGACACGCCCATGGACCTGTCTTCCCTGCTTGCGGACTTTGCCAGCCCTTTCCTCGACCACGGCCGGCTGCTCAGCCTGCGTGTCTCCCCGGGGATGGGCATCGCCCCGGGCGGGCTCATCATCGAGCGGCTGGCAGGCTTTGAAGCCTTCAACCGGGGCTATCGCTACGAACTGCATTGCCTGAGCCCCGACGCGGGGCTTGAGACCGAACCCTGGCTGGGCCAGGCCCTGGGGGTGGACATCCTGCTGCCCGACGGGCGCCACCGTCCCCTGTGCGGGCTCATCACCGAAGCCGGCCG
>JBBFMG010000041.1:0-12832 GCA_037478575.1 Burkholderiales bacterium
GCCACCCGCGACCGCGATGTGGTCCGGGACGGCGTGGTGCAGGGCTATTTCCTGTCCAGCTACTCGGCACGCAAGCTGGGCATGCGGTCCACCGGCAACGCCGGCGGCAATCACAACCTGATCGTGGCCGACACGGGTGTCGATTACCCGGGCCTGCTCAGGCAGATGGGCACGGGGCTGGTGGTGACCGAGCTCCTGGGCCAGGGCGTGAATCCGGTGACGGGCGACTATTCCCGGGGGGCGGCCGGCTTCTGGGTGGAAAACGGCGAGATCCGCTACCCGGTGGAGGAAATCACCGTGGCGGGCAATCTCAAGGACATGTTCAGGGGCATCCTGGCCATCGGCAGCGATGTCCTAGTGCGGGGCTCGCGCCAGTGCGGCTCCATTCTGATCGACCGCATGACGGTGGCGGGGGAATGAAGGGGCCGGGGCTTGGGCGATGATCTTTTGGCACTGATTTCAGGGAGGCTCACATGGAGAGAAGAAATTTCCTGAAGCGGGCGGGAGTCGGACTGGCGGCAGGCGTGGTGGCCGCGCCGGCGCTCGCGGCGGGCGAGCCGGAAGTGCGCTGGCGCCTGGCCTCCAGCTTTCCCCGCAGCCTGGACACGATTTACGGTGCGGCGGAACTGTTGGCCAAGCGGGTGGCGGGCCTCACCGGCGGCAAGTTCCAGATCCGCGTGTTCGCCGCCAACGAGCTGGTACCCGGGCTGCAGGTGCTGGACGAGGTGGGACGCGGCACGGTGGAATGCGGTCATACCGCCAGCTACTACTACGTGGGCAAGAACAAGGCCTTTGCCTTCGACACCGCCCTGCCCTTCGGGCTCACCGCGCGCCAGCAGAATGCCTGGCTCTACTATGGCGGCGGGCTGGAGCTCATGCGCGGACTGTTCCGCGACCATGGCGTGATCAACTTCCCCGGTGGCAACACCGGCGTGCAGATGGCCGGCTGGTTCCGCAGGGAGATCAAGAGCGCCGCCGATCTCAAGGGCATCAAGATGCGCATCCCGGGCATCGGCGGCGAGATCATGGCGCGCCTGGGGGTGGTGCCCCAGACCCTGGCCGGGCCCGACATCTACCCGGCCCTGGAAAAAGGCACCCTGGATGCCGCCGAATGGGTGGGGCCCTATGACGACGAGAAGCTGGGTTTCCACAAGGTGGCCAAGCACTACTACTACCCGGGCTGGTGGGAAGGCGGGCCAACCCTGTCCTTCCTGGTGAACCTCAGGGAATGGGAGAAACTGCCGGTGAGCTACCAGCAAGCCTTCGAGGTGGCGGCGGCGGAAGCCAACCTGCACATGCTGGCCGAGTACGATGCCAAGAACCCGACTGCGCTGGCGCGGCTCATCAAGGCAGGCGCCCAGCTGCATCCCTTCCCCCGGGATGTCATGACTGCGGCGCTCGCCGCAGCGGAGCAGCTTTACAACGAGGAAGCGGCGCGCAATCCGGTGTTCCGGCGCATTTTCGAGTCCTGGCGGCGTTTCCGTTCCGATGAGTTCCAGTGGTTCCGCGTGGCGGAGCTCAATTACGCCAACTTCGTTTTCGGCGCCGTAAAGTAGGGCGCTACTCTGCTGGCAGTTCGATCCTCAGGGGCGGCGCCTCGTCCTGCACCGCCTGGTGGCCGCCCACCAGCTGGGGGAAGGCGACCACCAGCGCCACCATCAAAAGCTGCATGAGCACGAAGGGCACCGCGCCCCAGTAGATCTGACCCGTGCTCACGCCCTCCAGCCGCTTTCCGGTCACCTTGTCCACGTAGGCCTCGCGGGGCGCGACGCTGCGCAGATAGAACAGGGCGAAGCCGAAGGGCGGATGCATGAACGAAGTCTGCATGTTGAGGGCCAGGATCACTCCGAACCACACCAGGTCGATGCCCAGTTTCTCCGCCACCGGTGCCAGCAGCGGCACCAGGATGAAGGCCAGCTCGAAGAAGTCCAGGAAGAAGGCCAACACGAACACCAGCAGATTGACCGCGATCAGGAAGCCCAGCGCACCCCCCGGCAGGGCGCTGAGCAGGCTTTCCACCCAGAGATCGCCGTTGACCGCGCGGAACACCAGCCCGAACACGGTGGAGCCAATCAGGATGAACATCACGAAGGCCGACAGCTTGGTGGTGGTGTCCAAAGCCTGCAGGAGGAGGCTGCGTTTCAGCCGGCCCTTGGCCGCGGCCAGCACCAGCGCGCCCACCGCGCCCATGGCGCCTCCCTCGGTGGGGGTGGCCAGCCCGATGAAAATGGTGCCCAGCACCAGGAATATCAGGATCAATGGCGGCATGAGCGAACGCGCCACCCGTGCCGCCAGCGCGCCTCCGCCGATGGCGCGCGCGTGGGGCGGCAAGGCGGGCGCCGTGCCCGGTGCCAGCAGCGCGAGCAGCGCCACGTAGGCGGCATACAGGGCGGTGAGCAGCAGTCCCGGCAGCAGCGCCCCCTGGTAGAGGTCGCTCACCGGCTGGCGCAGCTGGTCCGCGAGCACGATCAGCACCAGACTGGGCGGAATGATCTGCGCCAGGGTGCCGGAGGCAGCGATCACGCCGGCCGCCAGCCGGCGGTCATAGCCGTAGCGCAGCATGATGGGCAGGGCGATGAGGCCCATGGCGATCACCGAGGCTGCCACCACGCCCGTGGTGGCCGCCAGCAGCGCACCCACCAGGATCACCGCAAAGGCCAGCCCACCGCGCACCGGCCCGAACAGCTGGCCGATGGTGTCCAGCAGATCCTCGGCCATGCCGCTGCGTTCCAGGATCAGTCCCATGAAGGTGAAGAAGGGAATGGCCAGCAGGGTCTCGTTCTGCATGATGCCGTAGATGCGCGCCGGCAGGGCCCCCAGCAGCTCCGGCGTGATCAGGCCCTGCTGCATGCCCACGAGCGCAAACAGCAGGCCGTTGGCGGCCAGGGCAAAGGCCACCGGGTAACCCAGCAGCAGGAACACCACCAGGCTGGCGAACATGAGGGGGGCGAGGGCGTCGGCGGGGATCACTGACCGTTCTCACGCAGGATCATGTCCTCGCCCTCCGGCGAGTGGGGCGGCAGGGGTTCCGGGGCGCGCCCCATGAGAAACGCGATGCGTTTGATCACCTCGGCCAGGCCCTGCAACCACAGCAGGGCGAAGCCCAGGGGAATGAGCAGCTTGCCCGGCCAGAGAATGAGCCCGCCCGGATTGTTGGAGACCTCTCCGCTGTGCCAGCTGTCCAGGAAGAACGGCCAGGCATAGGCCAGCACCAGGCTGGTGAAGGGCAGCAAAAACAACAGGCCCCCAAGGATGTCCAGCACCGCCCGGGCCCGCGGCGGCAGCCTTCCTGCCAGGACGTCGATGCGCACGTGTTCGTTTTTTTGCAGCGTGTAGCCGGCAGCCAGCAGGAAGACTGCGGCGAACAGCGTCCACTGGATTTCCAGGAAGGCGTTGGAGCTCAGGCTGAACAGCTTGCGGCTCACCGCATTGCCGGCGCTGATGAGCACGGTAAGGAGGATGAGCCACATGGTCGCGCGGCCGGTGCGGGCGTTGAGGCCGTCGATGGCCCGGGCGAAGGCGAGCAGGGCGTTCATGGCCGGGGATTATACGGGCGAATGTTGCTACCATGTCCCCCATGAAACTGCGTCATCTCGTCGGCGTGGGTGGGGTGCCGCCCCACGACAATCCCCACGCCTATCTCTGGGAACGCCGGCTGCGCTGGGTGATGATGGGCGTGGCCCTGCTCGCCCTGCCTTCCTATTACCTGGAGACGGCCTATGCCACCGGTCCCTGGCACTGGGCGGGGCGCGGGCTGGATGCCCTGATCTTCCTCGCCTTCGGCGCGGAATTTGCCTGGATGCTTCACGTCACGCGCCAGCGGCGCTTGTATGTGCTGCACAACTGGCTGGATCTGCTGATCATCGGGGGTGCCTTCGTGAGCCTGTGGGAGGCCAGCCTCGACTGGCTGCCGGTGGTGCGCCTGGCGCGGCTGATGTACGTGACGTTGATCTTTGCCCGTGTGGTGGCGGTGGTGCGCGAGCTGCTGGCCCCTGCTTCGGTGCCCTACCTGCTGGGCTGGGGCGTGCTTCTGTTCGGGGCGGCGGGCGCGGGTTTCTACTGGCTCGAACCCGGCGTGAGCTCCTTCTGGGAGGGTGTGTGGCTGGCCTTCGTCACCGGCAGCACCGTGGGCTATGGCGACATCGTCCCCACCACGCCGGGCGCACGCGTGCTCGCCATGCTGGTGGTGCTGGTGGGTTTTGCCATGCTGTCCCTGGTCACGGCAGCGTTCGCCGCCTTGTTCGTCGGCGAGGACGAGAAGCGGCTGCGGCGGGAAATGCACCAGGACATTCGCGAGCTGCGCGCCGAGGTGCAGGGGCTCCGGGCCGAGCTGGCACGGCTCGCGGCGCTCCTGGAATCCCTGTCCCGGCCACCCCGGTCATGATAAACTCGCGCTTTTTTTCAGACACTTGAGATTTCACTCATGTTCAGCCCCGGGCACACCATCCAGGCCGTCGATCCCGAACTCTGGGAGGCGATGGAAAAAGAGCGCCAGCGTCAGGAAGACCACATCGAACTGATCGCCTCCGAGAACTACACCAGCCCCGCCGTGATGCAGGCGCAGGGCTCGGTGCTCACCAACAAGTACGCGGAAGGTTATCCCGGCAAGCGCTATTACGGTGGCTGTGAATGGGTGGACATCGCCGAGCAGCTGGCCATCGACCGCGCCAAGGCCCTGTTTGGGGCGGAATACGCCAATGTCCAGCCCCACTCCGGCTCCCAGGCCAATGCCGCGGTGTATTTCGCCATGCTGCAGCCGGGTGACACCATCCTGGGCATGTCCCTGGCCCATGGCGGCCATCTCACCCATGGCGCGTCGGTGAACTTCTCCGGCAAGATCTTCAAGGCCATCACCTATGGCCTGCACCCGGAAACCGAAGCCATCGACTACGACGAGGTGCAGCGTCTGGCTTCCGAACACCGGCCCAAGATGATCGTGGCGGGTGCTTCGGCCTATTCCCTCGTGATCGACTGGAAGCGCTTCCGGGAGATCGCCGACTCCGTGGGTGCTTACCTGTTCGTGGACATGGCCCACTACGCGGGCCTGGTCGCCGCGGGCGTCTATCCCAGCCCGGTGGGCATTGCCGATTTCGTCACCAGCACCACCCACAAGACCCTGCGCGGCCCCCGCGGCGGCATCATCCTGTCCCGTGCCGAGTTCGAAAAGCCGCTCAATTCCACCATCTTCCCGGGCATCCAGGGCGGCCCCCTGATGCACGTGATCGCCGCCAAGGCGGTCGCCTTCAGGGAAGCCATGAGCAGGGATTTCCGGCACTACCAGGAACAGGTGGTGGCCAATGCGCGCGTGATGGCCAAGGTGCTCACGGAGCGGGGCCTGCGCATCGTGTCCGGGCGCACCGACTGCCACATGTTCCTGGTGGACCTGCGCGCCAGGAATCTCACGGGCAAGGAGGCGGAGGCGGCCCTGGGGCGCGCCCATATCACGGTGAACAAGAACGCCATTCCCAACGACCCCCAGAAACCCTTCGTCACCAGCGGTATCCGCATCGGCACGCCGGCCATGACCACGCGCGGCTTCCGCGAGATCGAGGCCGAGCAGCTGGCCAACCTGATCGCCGACGTGCTGGAAGCGCCCAACGACGACACCATGATCGCCCGTGTGGCAAACGAGGTGCGCGCCCTGTGCGCGAAGTTTCCGGTGTATGGCAAGTAGCGGGATGCCGGGGATGAGCTGCGTGAATCCGTCGCCCCACTGAAACCATGAAATGCCCCTTCTGCGGCTCCCTGGATACCCAGGTGATCGACTCCCGCGTGAGCGAGGAAGGGGACAGCATTCGCCGCCGGCGCCGCTGCGCGGCCTGCACCAAGCGTTTCACCACCTACGAGACCGCCGAGCTGCGTCTGCCCCAGGTGGTCAAGCAAAACGGCAGCCGGGAAGAGTTTTCCAAGGAGAAACTGCGTACCGGGTTCATGCGTGCCCTGCACAAACGGCCGGTGCCCACGGAATACGTGGATGCGGCCATCGAACGCATCGTGCAGGAGCTCCTCAGCCTGGGACAGCGTGAGGTGGATGCGCGGCGCATCGGCGAGATGGTGATGGCCGAGCTCTACAAGCTGGACAAAGTGGCCTATATCCGGTTCGCTTCCGTCTACAGAAGTTTCGAGGACGTGGACGACTTCCGTGAGGTGCTCAAGGACCTGGGATCGTCCGAAGCCAAGAAGCGCAAGCGGTAAGACTCTCCCGACGCAAGGACGCCGGGTGCGCAACCGACAGCCGGGTCTCCCGCGCGTGTGCTGCGTCCCGGCGTTTTTGCAAGACACCGAAGATGTTTTCTGCTGCCGACCACGAATTCATGACCCGCGCCCTGCGGCTGGCGGAGCGCGGGCTCTACACCACCACACCCAATCCCCGGGTGGGTTGCGTCGTGGTGCACGACGGCACCGTGGTGGGCGAGGGTTTCCACGAGCGGGCCGGCGAGGCCCATGCCGAGACCCGCGCGCTGGCCCAGGCCGGTGTCCGCGCGCGGGGATCGACCGTGTACGTGACGCTGGAACCCTGTGCCCACCATGGCCGCACGCCCCCTTGCGCCGATGCTCTGGTGAACGCGGGTGTCGCGCGCGTGGTGGTGGCGATGGAGGATCCCAATCCCCTGGTGGCGGGTCGAGGGCTGGCGCGCCTGCGCACGGCAGGCATCCAGGTGGAGACCGGATTGCTCGGCGCCGAGGCCCGGGAACTCAACATCGGTTTCGTCACCCGCATGAGCCGGGGCCGCCCCTGGGTGCGGGTGAAAAGTGCCGCCAGCCTGGACGGACGCACCGCGCTCGCCAATGGCGTGTCCAAGTGGATCACCGGCGAGGCGGCGCGCCACGACGTGCAGCACTGGCGGGCGCGGGCCTGCGCCATCCTCACCGGCGCCGGCACCGTGCTTGCCGATGACCCACAGCTCACCGTGCGTGACATCCCGACCCCCCGTCAGCCGCGCCGCATCGTGGTGGACAGCCATCTCAGCGTGCCCCTGCAGGCGCGCATCCTCGAGGGCGGTAACACCGTGGTGGTAACCGCCAGCGAGGACACGGCTGCCATAGGCGCGCTGCGCGAGGCGGGTGTCACGGTGGTGGAAATGGGCCGCTCCGGCGGACAGGTGGATTTGGCCCGTCTCATGGGGTGGCTGGCGGAGCAGGGGGTGAACGAGCTCATGGTGGAGGCAGGCGCCACCCTCAATGGTGCGCTGCTGGAGGCGGGGTTGGTGGACGAGCTGGTGCTCTATCTCGCCCCGGCGCTTTTGGGCAGCACGGCGCGCGGTCTGTTCGTGCTGCCGGAATTGACCACCATGGCCCAGCGCATCCATCTGGACATTCGTGACGTGCGGGCGGTGGGACGCGATCTGCGGCTCATCGCCCGTGTCCTGCCGCATCAGGGAGAGTGAACATGTTTACGGGTATTGTTGCCGCCGTGGGCCGCGTAGTCGCCGCCGAACCGCTGGCCGATGGGCTGCGGGTGACCATCGACGCCGGTGGTCTGGATCTCTCCGACGTGGCCATCGGCGACAGTATCGCCGCGAACGGTGTCTGCCTCACCGTGGTGGCGCGTGAGGGCAGCCGCTACCAGGTGGATGTTTCCGGCGAGACACTGCGCTGCACGACCGGTTTCCAGGTGGGCCAGGCGGTCAATCTGGAAAAGGCGCTGCGCCTCGCGGACCGGCTGGGTGGCCATTTGGTCTCCGGCCACGTGGATGGCGTGGGCGTGGTGACACGCTTCGAACCGGTGGGCGGTTCCCATCTCCTGGAAGTGGCGGCGCCCCCCGGGCTTGCCCGCTACATTGCCGTCAAGGGGTCCATCACCGTGGATGGCGTGAGTCTCACCGTGAACCAGGTGGCGGGGGAGCGCTTCAGTGTCAATCTCATTCCCCATACGCTGGAAATGACCACCCTCAAGAGCCTGGGCCCGGGCAGCCGGGTCAATGTCGAGGTGGATTTGCTTGCCCGGTATGCGGGGCGCCTGCTGAGCTACGTGCCGGACAGGGCGTGAGCCGGGAAGGGCACCAGGGTGGGCACGCGCCGGGATGTCTTTCGTGCCCCCGCGTTTAAATAACATGCGATAATCCAGGCCCCGAGGCTGACCGGAACCGGAAAGGGCATCATGGCAATTAGCCCCATCGAAGAAATCATCGCCGACATCAAGGCCGGCAAAATGGTCATCCTGGTGGACGAGGAAGACCGGGAAAACGAAGGCGATCTGGTGATGGCGGCGGAGCACGTCACACCCGAGGCCATCAACTTCATGGCCAAGTATGGCCGCGGCCTGATCTGCCTCACCCTCACCGACGCCCGCTGCCGCCAGCTCGGCCTGCGCCAGATGGTGGAGGACAACCAGACGCCCCATGGCACAGCCTTCACGGTGTCCATCGAGGCGGCGCGCGGCGTGACCACGGGCATTTCCGCAGCGGACCGGGCCACCACCATCCGCGCCGCGGTGGCACGCGACGCCAAACCCAGCGACATCGTGCAGCCGGGACATGTGTTTCCCCTGCGTGCCCAGCCGGGCGGCGTGCTGGTGCGTGCGGGTCATACGGAGGCCGGCTGCGACCTGGCCCAGCTGGCCGGTCTGGAGCCGGCGGCCGTGATCTGCGAAATCCTCAAGGACGACGGCACCATGGCGCGGCTGCCGGATCTGGAGCGGTTCGGCGCGGAGCACGGGCTGAAAATCGGCACCATCGCCGATCTCATCCATTACCGGTCCAAGACCGAGCGCCTGGTGGAGCGGGTGGCGGAACGCAGGGTGGAGACCATCTACGGCGAGTTCGATTTGATCGCCTACCGCGACCAGACTTCCGGCGAGATCCATCTGGCCATGGTCCGGGGACAGGTGCTGCCGGAGGAGGAGACACTGGTGCGTGTGCACGAGCCCCTGTCGGTGATCGACTTCCTGGATGATGCCGACAACGCCCATTCCTGGGGCATCCATCAGGCCATGAAGACCCTGGCGGAGGCCACGGCAGGGGTGATGATCCTGTTCCGGCGGCCGGAGTCCAACGAGGCGCTGCTGGCGCGCATCGCCCATGCGGTGCACAAGCCGGCGGGCAAGGTGGACCTGCGTGATTACGGCATCGGCGCCCAGATCCTCAAGGATCTCGGCGTGCGCAGGATGCGGCTTTTGGCCGCGCCGCGCCGCATGCCCAGTCTGGAAGGCTTCGATCTCGAAGTGACGGGTTACATCCTGCCAACGGACGTGGTGGAACCGAACCAAGTGGAGGAATGAGCGCCATGGCCCAGAAATACGACAACATCACGGAAATCGAGCGTGACCTCAACGGCGCCGGGCTGCGCATCGGCATCGTCATGGCGCGTTTCAACATCGACGTGGGCGAGGGTCTGCTGGGCGCCTGCGCGGCGGAACTGCGTAAGCTGGGTGTGCATGACGAGGACAGCACCCTGGTCACGGTGCCCGGGGCGCTGGAGGTGCCGCTTGCCCTGCAGGCCATGGCCCAGAGTGGCAAATACGATGCTCTCATCGCCCTGGGGGCGGTGATCCGCGGCGAGACCTATCACTTCGAACTGGTGGCCAACGAGTCCGGCAGCGGGATTACCCAGGTGCAGCTGGACACGGGCATTCCCATTGCCAACGGCATCCTCACCACCGACACCGACGACCAGGCGCTGGCGCGCATGGAAGAAAAGGGCCGCGAGTGCGCGCGGGTGGCGGTGGAGATGGCCAATCTCCTGAAAAAGATCTGACCTCCCGCGCGGCCGGCCCTGGCCGCGCCTGGGGCACGAACACACTATGCAGAAAAGCCGGCGCAAGGCGCGCGAGTTCGCGCTCAAGGCCCTCTATCAATGGCAGCTCAGTGGCAATGCCGTGGTGGACATTGCCCGACACATGCGCGAGGAAGAGGGCTTCGAGAGCGTGGACGAAGCGTATTTCCAGACGCTCCTGACGGGGGTCACGGAAGAGGCCGCCCAACTCGATGAGCGCCTCGCGCCCCACCTGGACCGGCCCGTGACCCAGCTCAGCCCCATCGAGCACGCGATCCTGCTGATCGGCGCCTACGAGGCGCTGCATTGCCTCGACGTGCCCTACCGGGTGGTGATCAACGAGGCCGTGGAGCTGGCCAAGGCCTATGGCGGCACCGAGGGCCACAAATTCGTGAACGGCGTGCTGGACCGACTCATGGCGCAAGTGCGTCCGGCGGAAACAGGCGCGCGTCCGGCTCGCCCCTGAGGTGCCATGCCTTCCGAGTTCGAGCTCATCGCCCGCTACTTCAACCGCCCCGGCAAGCGCACGGTGCTGGGGGTGGGTGACGACGCCGCGCTGGTGCGGGTGGGGGCGGACAGGGAGCTGGTGGCGGGGGCAGACATGCTCCTCGCAGGCCGGCATTTTTTCCCGGAAGACGATGCGGAAGGCGTGGGCCACAAGGCGCTCGCGGTCAACCTTTCGGACTTCGCCGCCATGGGCGCAATCCCCCGCTGGGCGCTGCTGTCCATTGCCCTGCCCGAGGCGGACGAAGCTTGGCTCTCTGCCTTCACACGGGGCTGGTTCGCACTGGCCGAGGCCCATGGTGTGGCCCTCATTGGCGGCGACACCACCCGCGGGCCGCTCACCCTGGCGGTGACCCTGCTGGGGGAGATCAAACGTGGCGCGGCCCTGCGCCGCAGTGGCGCGCGGGTGGGCGACGAGATCTGGGTGTCCGGCACCCTGGGCGATGCCGCCTTCGCGCTCGCCGCCCTGAGACGTGAGGTGCCCCTGCCGCCAGGGGAGCTCGCCTGTCTGCTGCCACGCCTGCACCGGCCCACGCCGCGCCTGGCTCTGGGGCAGCGGCTGGTGGGGCTTGCCCACGCCGCCATCGATATCTCGGACGGGCTCATCGCCGATCTCGGTCACGTGCTGGAGGCTTCCGGCGTAGGGGCGCACGTCCACCTGGCTGCCCTGCCCCTGTCGCCGGTGCTGGCGGCCTGGGCATCCCACCCGGTGGCCCGACGCGCCATGCTGGCGGGCGGCGACGACTACGAACTGTGCTTCACCGCCCCGGCTTCCGCCCACGCGGCCATCGCGCGCATCGGGCGGCGCCTGGGCGTGGCCGTGACACCCATCGGCCGCATCATGCGCGAACCGGGCCTGGTGCTGCTGGATGCCGCGGGCCATCCCATCAGCTCGGAGGAAACAGGGTTTGACCACTTCGCCTGATTTGCGCTACGTGCTGGGCCATCCCCTGCGCTTCCTTGCCTTTGGCTTTGGCAGCGGCCTGTCTCCCTTTGCGCCCGGCACGGTGGGTACCCTGGTGGGCTTCCCCCTGTTTTGGCTGATCCTGCAGGCGGAGCCCACGCCGCCGGTTTTCTTCGGCCTGCTGGCGCTCCTGTTCGCGCTGGGGGTGGCGGCCTGCGGCCGCGTGGGGCGGGAGGTGGGGGTCGCCGACTACGGGGGCATCGTCTGGGACGAGGTGGTGGCCTTTCTCGCCATTCTCTGGTTCACGCCCTTCAGCATGGCCGGCTGGATCACGGCCTTTTTCGTATTTCGTTTGTTCGACGTGTGGAAGCCGTTTCCCATCCGTTACTTCGACGCCCGCCTCAAGAACGGCTTCGGGGTGATGTTCGACGATCTGCTGGCGGCGGGCTACAGTGTGATCACGATCAAGCTGTTGTTCGGAGTGTTCCATGGATGAGCTGGAGACCCTGGCGGCCCGGCTCGGCACGGCGCTCAAGGCGCGCGGCTGGTGGCTGGTGACCGCCGAGTCCTGCACCGGCGGCTGGCTGGGGCAGGTGGTGACTTCCGTGCCCGGCAGTTCCCACTGGTATGACCGTGGCTTCATCACCTACACGAATGCCGCCAAGCAGGAAATGCTGGGGGTGGCGGCGCAGACCCTGGCGCGCTTCGGCGCCGTGTCCGAGGCGACCGTGAAGGAAATGGCGCACGGGGCGCTTGCGCGCAGCCGGGCCGATGTGAGCGTGGCTATCAGCGGCATCGCCGGACCGGGTGGCGCCACACCGGACAAGCCTGTGGGCACCGTATGCATGGCCTGGGTGAGCCGTCCGGGCGACTGTGAGCTGCAGACCTTCCACTTTGCCGGTGACCGGGCGGCGGTGCGCCGTCAGGCCGTGGCCGCCGCCCTGGAGGGGCTTCTGCGTCTGGCGGCGCAACCGGCGTCAGCCTGATCCGGCCCCCGGTCCCTTTTTCCGGTCTTTCCGTCTCAACCCAGGGCCCAGGCTGCGAAGGGCTCCACGTCCTCGCGATTTTCCAGCATGAGCTGATACTGGCGCGGATTGCCCGAGTGGTCGCGGCTGGTGTCCACCATCAGGCGCTGCAGCAGATAGCCCACCAGGGCACGTCGCACCGTGAGTTCGATCACACCGTCGCGGGCGCCGTAGTCCAGGGCCAGCGCCGCGCGCCGCGCCTCATCCAGTCCCCGGTGGGGTGCCAGGCGCAGGGTCAGGGTTTCCACCCAGTCCTCGTCGTGTTCCGGATCCGACTCCGCGGCTTCCGGCAGACACTCGGCCCAGGCAAAGCGGGACAGCACGAAATCCCGAAACTCGTAGCGGTCCGCGGCGTAAGCCCGCACGTGCCAGCGCAGGCCCGTGTCCACCAGGGCATGGGGTTCCAGGATGCGCACCTCGCCCGCGTCATGGCCCGTGAGGGAGCGGTAGCTGGCCGCGAGCTTGCGGCGGCCGCGCATGGCGCGGGTGATCTGCGCCAGGATCTCCGCGGAGGGCAGGCGCGCGGGCAGCGGCAGCCGCTCCATGGCCAGACCGTAGAGAGGCTGATCGCCATAGGGGCCGCCGGCCACGGCCAGATTGGCGGCGAGCAGGGGCAGCACCGCCGCGGGCGAGAGATCGGCGAACACCGGGCGGAAGCCGGGCCCCGGCACGAAGCCGAACACCG
>JBBFMG010000042.1:0-12432 GCA_037478575.1 Burkholderiales bacterium
CTGGTAGGGGTCGATGATGAAGTCCTTGCGCAGCACGGGCAGGGAGCAAGCGTCGCGAGCCTGTTTCAGGTACTCGGGGCTGCCCTGGAAGAACGGGCGGTCGGTGAGGACGGACAGGCAGGCGGCGCCCCCCCGCTCGTAGCTGGTCGCGATGGCGGCGGGGTGGAAATCCTCCCGCAGCACGCCCCTGCTGGGGCTTGCTTTCTTGATCTCGGCGATCACTGCCGCCCTGCCTTCGGTAATCTTCGCGCGCAGGGCGCCGACGAAGTCGCGGGGCGGGGGCGCGAACTCCGCGGCGGCGCGCATGGCCTCGGCAGGTTCGGCCCGTTTCGCGGCGGCGATTTCCTCCGCCTTGACTGCGAGGATTTTCTGCAGGATGTCGGACATATCAGAACCTCGGCCGCTGGGGCGCCGGGGATTACTGGGGATCGCTGACGGGCCGCCCCATGCCGTGCGCGGGCAGATGGGAGTCGGCAACGCCGGCGCCCGTCGCGAATGGGCTGCCCTGTCCACCCCGGCGCTTCATGCTTTCCCCGCGCAGCGCATGGAGAAAGCCCTGAGCGCCTCGAGCCGGGCCTTGGCCGCGCCGGAAGCGATGGCCTCGCGGGCGCGGGCCACGCCTTCGCCCAGCGTCGGCGCGACGTTGCCCACATAGATGGCGGCGCCCGCATTGAGGCAGACGATGTCCCGGGCCGGGCCGTCCACGTTGTCGAACACGCTCTCGATCATGGCGCGCGCCTCGTCGATGTTGTGCACGGCGAGCCGCTCGGAGGCGCAGGGATCGAAGCCGAACTGCTGCGGATTGAGGGTGTACTCCCGCACCCTGCCTTCCTTGAGCTCGGCCACGAAGGTATCCGCGCCCAGGCTGATTTCGTCCAGACCGTCGGCGGCGTGCACCACCATCACGTGCCGGCTGCCGAGTTCCGCCAGAACGCGGGCGAGCTTGCCCACCAGGTCCGGCGCGAACACGCCCATCACCTGATTCTTCGCACCCGCGGGGTTGGTGAGGGGGCCCAGCAAGTTGAACAGGGTGCGCACGCCCAACTCCCGGCGCACGGGCGCTGCAAAGCGCATGGCGCTGTGGTAGTTGGGGGCAAACATGAAACCGACGCCCACCTCCTGCACACAGCGGGCCACCTCGTCGGGCGCGAGATTGACATTGACGCCCAGCGCCTCCAGCACGTCGGCGCTGCCGCAGGTGCTGGAGACCGAGCGGCCGCCATGTTTGGCCACCTTGACGCCGGCGGCCGCGGCGACGATGGCGCTGGCGGTAGAGATGTTGAAGGTGTGGGCGCCGTCGCCGCCCGTGCCGCAGGTGTCCACCAGATGCTCGTCCGGTGGCAGGGGCACGGGCGTGGCCAGCTGGCGCATGACGCGCGCCGCAGCGGCGATTTCGCTGACGGTCTCGCCCTTGGCACGCAGCGCGACGAGAATGCCCGCGATCTGCACCGGCGTGAGTTGCCCGGTCATGATCTGCTGCATGACATCGAGCATCTCCTCTGCGGAAAGATCGCGTTTGTCGAGGAGGCTGGTGAGGGCTTGTTGCGGCGTCATACGGTCCTCCGCTTCTCTTGCGCGTCCCCCGCGGGAGAGGGCCGGGGAGAGGGGGTCTTGAGGAAATTCGCCAGCATCTCGTGCCCGTACTCGGTGAGGATGGATTCCGGATGGAACTGCACGCCCTCCACCGGCAGGGTTTTGTGGCGCACCCCCATGATCTCACCATCGTCGGTCCACGCGGTGATTTCCAGGCAGTCCGGCAGGGTTTCGCGCTCGATCACCAGGGAGTGGTAGCGGGTGGCGGTGAGCGGGTTGGGCAGCCCGCGAAACACCCCCACGCCCCGATGGTGGATGAGGGAGGTCTTGCCGTGCATGAGCTGCTTCGCGTGGACGATGCGCCCGCCAAAGGCCTGGCCGATGGCCTGGTGGCCGAGGCACACACCGAGAATGGGCACGCGGCCGGCGAACGCACGGATCAGGGGCACGGAAATCCCCGCCTCGCTGGGCGTGCAGGGCCCCGGTGAAATGACGATGTGATCGGGCGCCAGCGCCTCCACGCCCGCCAGGTCGATCTCGTCGTTGCGGAAAACACGCACCTCTTCGCCCAGCTCGCCGAAATACTGTACGAGGTTGTAGGTAAACGAGTCGTAGTTGTCGATCATCAGCAGCATGGGTCACCTGTTGCCGCGTTTGGCCGCTGCCCGCGCATAGGGTCGTGCAGGTCCCGCCCCCGCCCCGGAAGCCCCATCCCCCGCGCCTGCTTCACCGCTGCCGCCCCCCGGCGCGGCACCCGTGGGTGCGCACACCATGGCGGAGGGTGATCGCTCCAAACAGGGCTCACGATACCAAAAGCGGGACGTTTCCGGCATAGCCCGGCCTCACGCCTTTCCCGCACCCAGACCGCCCAGCGCCAGTTCCGCGGCGCGCAGCACGGCACGCGCCTTGTTGCGGGTTTCCTGCCATTCGTTTTCCGGGACGGAGTCGGCGACGATGCCGGCGCCCGCCTGCACGTAGAGGGTACCGTCCTTGACCACTGCCGTGCGGATGGCGATGGCAAGGTCCATGTCGCCGTTGAAGCCCAGGTAGCCCACGGCCCCGGCATAGATGCCGCGCCGGGTGGGCTCCAGCTCATCGATGATTTCCATGGCCCGCACCTTGGGCGCGCCGCTTACGGTGCCGGCGGGAAAAGTGGCGCGCAGCACGTCCATGGCGTCGAGCCCGTCCCGGAGCCTGCCTTCCACGTTGGAGACGATGTGCATCACGTGGGAATAGCGTTCGATCACCATGTTCTCGGTGACGCGCACGCTGCCGATGCGGGCCACCCGGCCCACGTCGTTGCGGCCCAGGTCCATGAGCATGAGATGCTCGGCACGTTCCTTGGGATCGGCGAGCAGCTCGGCGGCAAGGGCCTCGTCTTCCTCGCGGGTGCGACCGCGGGGACGGGTGCCGGCGATGGGCCGCACGGTGACGGTATCCCCCTCGAGCCGCACCAGGATCTCGGGCGAGGCCCCCACCACGTGGAAGTCGCCGAAATCGCAGTGGAACATGTAGGGCGAGGGATTGAGGCTGCGCAGCGCCCGGTAGAGGTTGAGGGGCGGCGCGGCGAAGGGCTGGCTCATGCGCTGGGAGAGCACCACCTGCATGATGTCGCCGTCGTAGATGTAGCGCTTGGCCCGGACCACCGCTTCCCTGAAGGCCGCCTCGCCGAATTCCGAGGTGGCCTCCCGGCTGGGGAGCACGGGGGTCGGCGGCGGCGTGAGCGGGGCGCGCAGCGCCGCTTCCAGTTCGTCGAGCCGGGCCTGCGCCCGGGCATGGCTGCCGGCCTCGGCGGGATCGGCATAGACCACGAGATAGAGCTTGCCCATGACGCTGTCCACCACCACCAGCTCCTCGGACAGCAACAGCAGAATGTCCGGCGTGCCGATGGGGTCGGGCTTCGCGACGTGGGCGAGTTTGCGCTCGATATAGCGCACGGTGTCGTAGCCGAAATAGCCCACCAGCCCGCCGCAGAAACGCGGCAGCCCCGGGCGCTGGGCCACGCGGAAGCGGCGCCGGTAGTCGTCGATGAATGCCAGGGGGTCGGCGCAGGTCTCCTGAAGCCGCATCCCCGTGTCATCTTCCACGGTCACCTCATGCCCGCGCACCACCAGGCGGGTGCGCGCAGGCAGGCCAATGAAGGAGTAGCGGCCGAAGCGCTCGCCGCCCTGCACCGATTCGAACAAATAGGTGTAGGGCTGGTTGGCCAGCTTGAGATAGACGGACAGGGGCGTGTCCAGATCGGCGAGCAGCTCCCGCACGAGGGGAACGCGGTTGTAGCCGTCGCGGCCGTATTGCAGAAAATCTTGTTCGGTCATGTTCACCCCAGAGGCATGAGGTCCCAGCGAAAACCCTGCACGGTCGGGCGCGCCACACGGCGCCACTGCCCGGCATCGGCCATGTTCAGCGCCATCGCGTGCGGGAGCCCGGCATCCCCTGTCTGCGTCTGCCTCCGGGGTGCATGTCAGGCCCTGCGTATGAGTTTGGTCGCCTCGAGCAGGCTGGGCACCACCGCGTCCACGTCCAGCTCAGAGACCGGACGGCCCCGGTTGTAGCCATAGGGCACGACGAAAACGTGGCAGCCGGCGGCCCGGGCAGCCTGGGCATCGTTCAGGGAATCGCCGATCAGCAGCAGCTCCCGCGGCGCGATGCGGAAGTGCTCGCAGGCGTGCAAAAGGGGCAGGGGGTCCGGCTTCTTCTTCGGCAGTGTGTCCCCCGACAGGATCAGCTCGAAATAACCGTGCAGGTGCGTGGCGAGCAGCAGCGGCACGGTGAACTGCTCGGCCTTGTTGGTGATGCAGGCAAGGTGGAAGCCCGCCGCCTTCATGGCATCGAGTCCCTCGCGCACGCCGGGGAAGGGACGCGACTCGTCGGCCACATGCTCGGCGTAGTGGCGCTGGTAGAGCCTGAGGGCACGGTCGAACAGTTCCGGATCGGGTTCCGCCTCCATGTCGCCGGTGAGCACCCGCTTGACCAGGCGGGACACGCCGTTGCCGATGTAGGTCTTGAGCACCTCCATGGGGACTGGCGGGCGGCCCAGGTCGGCCAGCATGCGGTTGGCGGCCGCGGCGAGATCCGGGGCCGTGTCGAGCAGCGTGCCGTCGAGGTCGACGACCACCGCCCTGATGTCGAGGGGAAACTGGATGCCCATGAAATTCCTGTCAGTGTTTTACTGCAACGATCGCCCGACCATGCCCCGCCGCGGTCGGGCGCACGTGGGAGGCGCTTCACCGGCAACCCAGCACCCCAGCTAGCGGTGCCTGTCGCGGCTGAAGCCGCTCCCACAACTCTCTCACAGCCCACGGCCCCGCTGTGGGAGGCGCTTGAGCGGCGACCCGGGGCGCGGGCCGCGTCCGCCTCAGACCTTGGCCAGTTCGGCGCGCAGGGCGGCGATGATGGAGTCGTAGCGGTGCGGGTCGGAGTCCTTGCCCGCCCCGAACACGGCGGAGCCGGCCACGAAGGTATCGGCACCGGCCCGGGCGATCTCGGCAATGTTGTCCACCTTCACGCCGCCGTCGATCTCGAGCCAGATCTCGCGGCCGGTCTTCTCGCGGTAGGCGTCGATCTTCTGGCGCGCCAGCCGCAGCTTGTTGAGGGCCTCCGGAATGAATTTCTGGCCACCGAACCCCGGGTTCACGCTCATGAGCAGGACCATGTCCAGCTTGTCCATCACGTGGTCCATCCAGTCCAGGGGCGTGGCGGGGTTGAACACCAGCCCGGCCTTGCAGCCCTGGTCCTTGATCAGGGCGAGGGAGCGGTCGATGTGCTCGGAGGCCTCCGGGTGAAAGGTGATGATGTTGGCCCCGGCCCTGGCGAAATCCGGGATGATGCGGTCCACCGGCTTCACCATCAGGTGCACGTCGATGATGGCGGAGGTGAGCGGCCGGATGGCCTCGCACACCAGCGGGCCGATGGTGAGGTTGGGCACGTAATGGTTATCCATCACGTCGAAATGGATGATGTCGGCGCCGGAGGCGATGACGTCCGTGATCTCCTGCCCGAGCTTGGCGAAATTGGCGGACAGGATGCTGGGCGCGATGCGGAACTGGGCCATGACGGGAATCCTCGATCGGAAACAAAGCTTTGCATTTTACCCGGAAACGCCCGGCCTTGCCTACGCGGGGGAATTCGTGTGCAATAGGCAGCCCTCCCGACCCATCACGAGCCCGCCATGGCCGAGCGCACCAAGTACGAAATCACCGTCACCTCCCGCGTGGATTACCTGCCGGAACAGTCGGACGAGGCGGCCGGCCGCTACGTCTTCGCCTATACCATCACCATCACCAACACCGGCACCGTCGCCGCGCAGCTCATCAGCCGGCACTGGATCATCACCGACGGGGAAGGCCAGGTGCAGGAGGTGAAGGGGCTGGGCGTGGTGGGGGAACAGCCTTTCCTCAAACCGGGCGAGAGCTACGAATACACCAGCGGCTCAGCCATCCCCACACCCGTGGGCACCATGAAGGGCAGCTACCAGATGGTGGCCGAGGACGGCACCCGTTTCGACGCCCCCATTCCGGAATTCGTGCTGAGTGTGCCGCGGGTGCTGCACTGAAGGCATCAGTCGTCCTTGCCCTTCTTGGGCAGGGTGTACCAGACGATGAAGATGAGCAGTCCCAGGGCGATGCCGGCTTCCAGCAGCAGCCATCCCATGACGGGTTCCTCCTTCGGTTGCAGGCTGCAATCCTACCTGAAAAGCCTGGCCCTCCTGCTTGCCCTGGCCGGCTGCGCCGTGCCGCCGAAACCGCCTGTGGCGCCGCCGGCGGCGCCCACTCCGGTATTGACGCCGGTGCCCTGGAGCGCGGTGGAGGGCTGGGAAACCAACGATGCAGCCGGCGCCTGGCCCGCCCTGCTCGCCTCCTGCCGGAGCCTGGCGCGCCAGCCCGCATGGAAGGCAGCCTGCGAGGCGGCAGCCCGGGAGACTCCGGCGGATGACGCGGCGGCGCGCGCCTTTTTCCAGCGCTGGTTCACGCCCCACCGGCTATCTTCCAGCGACGGCAGCGACACCGGCCTCATCACCGGCTATTACGAACCGCTGCTGCTGGGCAGCCGCAACCGTTCCGAGCGTTTCCGCCATCCCGTGTACGGTGTGCCGGAGGATCTGCTCACCATCGATCTCGGCAGCGTCTATCCCGAACTCAGGTCCTACCGCCTGCGCGGGCGGCTGGTGGGCAACCGCGTCCTGCCCTATTACAGCCGCGCCGAGATCGAAGCCGGCAACGCACCCCTCGCGGGCCAGGTGATCGCCTGGGTGGACGATCCCGTGGCGCTCTTTTTTCTGCACATCCAGGGCTCGGGGCGCATCCTGTTGGACACGGGGGAGACCGTGCGCGTGGGCTATGCCGACCAGAACGGCCACCCCTACGTCTCCGTCGGCAAAAAGCTGGTGGAATGGGGGAAACTCACCCCGGAACAGGCGTCCATGCAGGGCATCCGCCGCTGGGGCGAACAGCACCCGGACAGACTGCCCGGACTGCTTGCCGCCAATCCCAGCTATGTCTTCTTCCGGGAACTGCCGCCGCCCCCTGCGCAGGGGCCGGACGGGCCGCCGGGCGCCCTGGGCGTTCCCCTCACCGCCGGGCGCAGCCTGGCCGTGGACCCGCGCTCCGTGCCCCTGGGCGCGCCGGTGTTCCTCGCCACCACCTGGCCCAACCGGGAAGCCCCCCTCAGGCGGCTGATGCTGGCCCAGGATACGGGCGGCGCCATCAAGGGCATCGTGCGCGCGGATTTCTTCTGGGGCTTCGGCGAGGAAGCCGGACGCCTCGCCGGCGCCATGCGCCAGACGGGGCGGATGTGGGTGCTGCTGCCAAAAAACGGCTCCTGATCCGCCCCGTCCCACCCGTGACGGATCGCGGCTGAAGCCGCTCCCACAGAGTTGCGCCGCCGTGGGAGGCACTTCAGCGGCGTCCCAGGCGCACCCGGCTGATCGCGGCTGAAGCCCCTCCCACAGAGTCGCGCCGTCGTGGGAGGCGCTTTAGCGGCGATCCCAGGCGCACCCGGCTGATCGCGGCTGAAGCCGCTCCGACAGGGTGCGCTTCAGCAGGCCCCAGGCCGGGGCCACACTGCCGTCACTCCCGCACGATTTCCCCACGGAAACCCATCGCCACCGCCAGGCCGGCGAGAACCAACCCCAGCAGGATCATGACCGGGCCCACTCCGGTACCGAGGATCTGGCCGGCCCAGGCCTGGTTGAACACGGTGACCAGGTAAAGCATGCCGGAATGCAGAATGGTGCCCAGAATGAACAGCCAGCCGATCACCTGCTTCATCCATGCGCGTCTGCAGGAGACGAACATCAGCACCACGCCCACGGCAATGTTGAGCAGGGCCTCCAGGTTGCCGTGCACATGGGGTCCGGAGCGCACCGCATCGATGGGCGCGCGGGCATTGATCTCACGGTTGATGGCCAACACTGCATCGGTGGCGAGGCGCCCCAGCTTGTCCGCCGTGATGGGCGCGAGCGTCTCCGGGTCGTCATAGTTGCCGCCCGCCACCTCGGCCAGCTTGCCGGTGGCGGTGACGCGCCCCTCCTGGGCCTCATTGGCCGTGGGAACCAGCTTGAGCAGCATGTAGGGCCCCAGCGCCGCAGACAGGGCCAGGAAGAAAAAGCCGAAGGCAATGTTGAGTCTGCTCATGATGGTCTCCTCTCGTGGTTGGATCAGGGCTCGAAAGTCACGTGGTACACCACCCGCGCCTTGACCGCACGGCCTTGACGCACGGCGGGCTTGAAACGGGCGTCCCGCAGCCAGGCAATCACCGCCTCCTCGAAACCCTTGCCCGGCGGCTTTGCCTCGATGATGCTCACCTCATCGGCACGGCCGTGCTCGTTGAGCAGCATGAGCACGATCACCTCGCCCGGGAGGTTGCTGCGGGCGGCCTCCTCAGGATAGACGGGCTTCGTGTCACTGAGAAGCACGGGATGCTCGTCCACCTGCCGCGCCGGGTAATAGGTGGGATCGGGCGGCAGCGGCAAATCAATTGTGGTGGAGCCGGCAGCCGCCTGCGGCATGCCGGGGCGCGCCGGGGTCATGTCCGCGCCCGGGTCAGGGGCCGGCTGCGCGGGGTCCGACCTGGACCGTGGCGGCGGAGCCGGGTCTGGCAACGGTTCAGGCTCGGCTGCCTGGGGTGGCAGGCCCGCATCGGATGCAGCCGATTTTTCCGGCTTCCGGGCCGGCTCGACTTGGGCCAGCCGCACCTCCAGCCGGTGCGGCACGACACCCGGCCGTTCCACCTGCCCGACGCGCGTGCCGAGCAGCAGCGCTGCATGGAGCAGGGCCGACAGTGCAACGGCCAGCACGATGGGCAGATTGCGCAGGTGGTGCGGAGGGATCTTCGACAGAGACATGGCTGGCCGGCATCATACGACAGCTTGATCGCCGCTGAAGCCACTCCCACACCCCCTAATTTGGGGTCAGGTCTTTACTTTATAGTCAAGCGACGCGTCGGCGAGTAATTTGGGGTCAGGTCTTTACTTTATAGTCAAGCGACGCGTCGGCGAGTAAGGTACCCCTGCATCCCCACCCTGCTCCTCCGTTTTCGAGGTGGAGCGGGTGTTGGGCGACCGCAGCCCCCGACGCAGCGGGCCCTGTGGGAGCGGCTTCAGCCGCGACACCCGGGCTGTGGGTCCCCCGCAAAGTGCCTTCCGGGTCTTGCCGGTCGTGTGGACGCGGTGTGGCCGGGGTATCAGCCGCCATCAACCGCTTGACTATAACGTAAAGGCCTGCCCCCATTTTGGTGTTTTGGTTGACCCCATTTTGGTGACTTGACCCCATTTTGGTGACTATAAAGTAAAGGCCTGACCCCAACTTGCTTGACTATAAAGTAAAGACCTGACCCCACCTTGGTTGAAAGCTGGGTGGAGGGGGCTCAATCATTCTTCTTCCTGGCCCGCGGGTGGGCGGCATCGTATACCTTCGCCAGGTGTTGCCAGTCGAGATGGGTATAGACCTGGGTGGTGGAGATGTTGGCGTGGCCCAGCATTTCCTGCACCGCACGCAGATCGCCGCTCGACTGCAGCACGTGGGATGCGAAGGAATGGCGCAGCATGTGGGGATGCACATGCTGGCCCAAGCCCAGCCGTTTGGCCCAGTACGCCACACGCGCCTGAACGGTGCGCGGATGGAGGGCTTGGCCCTGGCGGCTGACGAACAGGGTCGCCACATCCGGGGCCGCCCAGGTGTTTCGCACCGCCAGCCAGCGGCTCAGGGCCTCCAGGGCGAAGCGTCCCACGGGCACCACCCGCGTCTTGGCCCCCTTGCCCGTGACCCGCACCTCCCCGCTCGCGAAATCCACGTCCTGCACCTTGAGCCCGACGAGCTCCGACAGGCGCAGGCCCGAGGAATAGAACAGTTCGAGTATGGCGGCATCGCGCAGGGCGAGGGGCGTGTCGGCCTCCACCTGCATGAGACGGCTGGCCGCATCCGGTGACAGCACTGCCGGCAGCTTCTTTTGCGCCCTGGGCGCGCGCAGGCCGTCGCAGGGATTGCGTGCAAAACCGTGATCCCGGGCCAGCCAGCGGAAAAAAGTGCGCCAGGCGGAAAGCACGCGCGCGGCGGACTTGCCGGCAAGCCCCCGGGCGTGGAGCTGACCCAGAAAGCGCCGGATGTGGTGCACGCTTAGTTCATCGAGAGGCGTAGCGCCCGCCTGCCTGAGCAGGGCTTCCACGTCGCGCCGGTAGGCCGCGACCGTGTGGGGGGAAAGCCGCCGCTCGTGGGCCAGATGGGACAGGAAGCCGGCCAGCAGGGACGCCGCACCGGACTGGGGTTCAGGCGGTTTCACCCGGCAGGTAACGCTTGAGGGCGACGCTGATCAGCTCCCCCAGACGCTTGAGATACAGCGTGCCCATGCCCTGATAGAAACGCTGGGGATCTTCGCTCGCCAGCACCAGAAAACCGAAGGCATGTTCCGCGCGCAGGGCCACCATGGCGAAGGACTTGAGCCGGGCACTGTCCTCGCCGAACCAGGTGCCGGTTTCGTACAGGGCGTGCGGGCCGCACACGGGATTGGCGAGGCTTTCCGCATACACGCGCAGTTCCTTGCTGGTGCCGGAGAATTCGGTGAGGTCCGGATGGCTTTCCATGCCCTCCCACAGGCGCATGGCGACGTGGGGGACGGCGAAATCCTCGCGCAGGTTGTAGTGGATGGCGTGCAGGGTGGATTCCAGGCTGGTGGCCATGAGCAGCGCCAGGCTGAAGCGGTGCACACGCTCTCCAAGGGCGTCGTTTTCCTCGCCGAACTGGATCAGCTCCCGCAGCTTGGACTCGAGCAGGGCGTTCTTGTCGCGCAGGGCCAGCAGCTGGCGTTCCGCAAGCGAGATGGTGCGGCCGCCGTGGGGATGGGGAATGTTGATTTCCGTGAGCAGGTGCGCGTGGGTTTCAAAGAATTCCGGATGCTCCCGGAGGTAGCGCGCCACGTCTTCCGCCTCGAGTTTCATCGTAATCCTTTTGGTGTTCCGTCCCTCGGAAACGCCGAGTATAAAGCAAGCCCCCGGCTGCCGTTCAAAGATCGATCTCTCCCTCGAACACCGCCACCGCCGGCCCGGTCATGAACACGTGGTGCCCGTCCCCCGCCCAGCGCACGGTGAGATCGCCGCCGCGTGTGGTGACGCGCACACGATGGTCGAGCAGCCCGCGGGTGATGCCCGCCACCACCGCTGCGCAGGCACCCGTGCCGCAGGCCAGGGTCTCCCCCGCGCCCCGTTCCCACACCCTGAGCCGGATGTGGTCCCGGCTCACCACTTCCATGAAACCGGCATTGACGCGGTTGGGGAAACTGGGGTGATGTTCGATGAGAGGCCCATCGTGGGCCACCGGCGCGGTCTCCACCCGATCCACCACCTGCACCGCATGGGGATTGCCCATGGACAGCACCGACACCTCGATGATTTTCGCCCCCACGCTCAGGAGATAGGTGACGGCCCGCTTGTCGGTGAGGAAAGGGATGTCCGCCGGTTCGAAGCGGGGCATCCCCATGTCCACCGTGACCTGGCCGTCCTCCTCCAGGCGCGGCACGATGATGCCCGCCCGGGTCTCGACGCGGATCTGCTTTTTCTGCGTGAGCCCCTTGTCGTGCACGAAACGCACGAAGCAGCGCGCGCCGTTGCCGCACTGTTCCACCTCGCCGCCATCGGCATTGAAGATGCGGTAGCGGAAGTCGGCATCCGCCACGGTGGGCCGTTCCACCAGGAGAATCTGGTCGCAGCCCACGCCGAAATGCCGGTCGGCGAGGAAGCGGCACTGCTCCCGGGAGAGTTTCACGTCCTGGTGGATGGCGTCGAACACGACGAAATCGTTGCCCAGGCCGTGCATTTTGGTGAAGCGCAGGTGCATGGCTAATCCGTGGTGGCTGGCGCGACGCCGAAGCCCGCCGGGGCTTCCAGCCGGACGTCGTCGGAAAACAGGGTGAAGTACAGTATAGCGGGCGCGCTGCCTGCATACTGGACTTCGTAGCGGTCGAGAAAGGCCTTGCCGCGCGCCGCGTCCGGATGGTTGAAGAAACAGCAGGGCCCGAGGCTGCGGTAATGCACCAGCTCGCCCCGCGGGCCGCGCAGGGCGTTGAGATAGGCCCACTGGGCCCCATAATCGCGTCCGGCACGGATGGGATTGTCCCGCGTGCCATAGCTCACATCGCTGCTCACGCCGGCTAGCCGCGCGGTGCCCGCGGCGAGATGCCGCCGCAGTTCGCGCAGCTCCAGGGCGCGATCCGGTGTGTCCGGCCACGCCAGCAGCGCGAGGAAGCGTTGGGCCCGCCCGTGGCCCTGGCGCGCCGCCTGCTGGAACCAGCTGCGGGCTTCCGCCTCGTCAGCCGGCAGGCCGTGCCCGTCGAGCAGCAGGCGTGCCAGGAAATACTGCGCCTCGGCATGTCCCTGCGCGGCGGCGCGGCGCATCCAGTGGGCAGCCT
>JBBFMG010000043.1:0-12407 GCA_037478575.1 Burkholderiales bacterium
CGGGAGCTCGAGGACTCGAAATCGGCGCTGGAAGACATCCTCGGCGAGCAGGTGGCGACCTTCGCCTATCCCTACGGCAAATGGGACGAGCGCTGCGAAGGCGCGGTCAAGGCCGCAGGCTATGCGTCCGCCTGCCACACCCGCACCGGCTGGGCCCTGCGGGACGGAAATCCCTACCGCTTGCGGAGGCTCACCGTCTTCAACACGGACTCCACCTCATCCTTCGCGCGCAAGCTGGCCTGGGGCTCCCACGACGTGGCCTGGCATCACGTGGCCCGCTATGCGCTGTCACGCATCACGGCGAGAATGTAACCATGCCCGCCGTCTCCATCATCATGCCCTGCTACAACGCCGCGCGGTTTCTGCCGACGAGCGTGGGTAGCGTGCTGGCCCAGACGTTTCCTGACTGGGAGCTGATCGCGGTGGATGATGGCTCGACAGATGACACGGTGGAGGCTCTCGCGGCATTCAATGATCCGCGCATACGCGTGCTACAGCAAAGCAATGCCGGTGTTTCCTCGGCCCGCAACCGGGCCATCAGCGAGGCCCAAAGCACCTACCTGGCCTTTCTCGATGCCGACGACACTTGGGCCCCGGAATTCCTGGCCACCATGCATGCCGCCCTTCGAGCGCGAGCCGACGCCGTGCTGGCTTACTGTGGCTGGCAGAATGTGGGGCTGCCCGGGCCGCGCGGTGAGCCCTTCATACCCCCGGACTACGAAGGGCCATCCAAGATACACACCTTGTTTGCAGGCTGCCGGTGGCCGATCCATGCGGCACTGGTGAGCTCCGATGCTGTAAGACGCGCCGGCGGATTCAATCCAGCCTTGAGCAGGGCCGAGGACTATCTGCTTTGGCTTGAGGTGGCAGCACAGGGCCAAATCATCCGTGTTGCGGAAGTGTTGGCGTTCTATCACTTCCATGGCAACACCCAGGCCTCTGCGGATCGGGGGCAGGCCGCCCTGCAGCATCTGCAAGCCCAGATGCTGTTTCTAGGCAGACATCCTGATTTCGCGCGGGCGATTGGCGACCGCCGCCGAGAGTTTCTGTACGGTGAGCTGCTGCAACGTGGCTACGAATGCTACTGGAGGCGGGACCTCACCGGAGCGCGCGCCATTTTCCGTGAGGTCATGAAGCACGGCTACGGCCGTCCCAATGACTGGTTGTACATGCTTCCCTCATGGCTTCCAGAAAACTTGCATCGGAATCTGCTCGGGCTACGCGAGAGGCTTTTGGGGAAGCACCACTGACATGCTGTTGACTTTTGCTTTCTGCACCTACAACCGGGCAGAGCGACTGGAGCGGCTGGTTTCGGCCATGCGCGCCCAGCAGTGCCCGATTCCGTTCGAGATTCTGGCTGTGAACAACAACAGCACCGACGAAACGGAGGAGGTCCTGGCGCGCCTCGCCCGCCAGCCCGGCGTGCCGCTGCGCTGGGTGACCGAGCCTGAGCAGGGCATCGTGCCCGCCCGCAACCGGGCCATTGCCGAAGCAATGCACAGCGACATCCTGGTCTTCATCGATGACGACGAAATTCCGCTTCCCGGTTTGCTTGCGGGAGCGGCTGACGCGATTCTCAACGAAGGCGCCGAATGTGCCGGGGGCAGGGTCGAAATTGATTTCAGCGAGCTCGGCCGCCCAAGATGGCTCGACGATGAAATTGCCGGATTTCTTGGACGACTGGACCATGGATCTGCACCGATCTGGGTGGAGACGGATGCCACGCCAATCTGGAGCGGCAATGTCGCTTACTCCATCAACCTGTTTAGGAAACATCCCGACCTGCGGTTCGACAGGCGCTTCGACAGAAAGGGGAAAGACGTAGGTGGTGGCTCAGACGCCATCATGTTTCGCAACCTGCTGGAAATGGGCGTCCGGATCCGCTACCGCCCCGATATGGCGGTGCTGCACGCAGTCGAGCCGTGGCGGCTCAAACGTTCGTATTTTCTGAAGCTGCACTATCGCGCGGGTCTCCGTCATGGGCAGTTCCGTCTGCCGAGCTACCCGAGGACGGTTTTTGGAGTTCCGCCCTTCCTGCTTGCGCAACTGGCCCGCCAGGCCTTCAAAACGGTCGGCATCGCAGTCACCGGACGGCCCCGATTGCTCCGCCAGGCCATGAACGTGGCCCACACACTCGGCATGCTGCGGGGCTACCGAAAGCGAGCAGGCGAGTAGCGAATGATTTCGTCGGCCACGGGATTGCTTGAGGGACAAAAGGCGTCCGCCTCGGCTGGCGCTACCTACTGCGCTGGCGGTATCAGACCAGCCGCAACATCGCCGAGAGCCGGGACGTGCCCGGCGCGCGGCGGGTGTTCAACATACCGCCTTATCTTTTACCCCAGACTCTGCGTGCCGTCGGGCGGGCAGTTGCGGGCAGTGTGTTCGCCGCACCGGACGAGGCGGTACACCGCCAAATCATCGTGGCCCACTTCCTGGGCACATTGCACGGCCTGCTGAGACGGCGTCGCCCATGAACGGCTCTGACCCCGCTCTCAGGCCCCGCCGGCTCACCGTCCTCATTTGCACCCACAATCGGGCCGCGCTCTTGGCTCGCACCCTGGAATCGCTGCAAAGCGCTGAAAGGCCCGGGGGCTGGACAGTTGACATCCTGGTGGTGGCCAATGCCTGCACGGACGATACACATGCCCTGCTGGAAAGGGAGTCGGCGCACACGGCCAATGACCCTTCCCTGCTGCCCTTGCGCTGGCTTCCCGAGCCCAATCCGGGCAAGGCACATGCATTGAACGCGGCGATTCCACTCGTTCGGTCGTCGGAACTCGTCGCCTTCGTCGATGACGACCAGCGGGTGGCGCCTGGTTATCTGGTCGCGGCATGCCGTGCTGCGGACGCGTGGCCGGAATTCACCCTGTTCTGCGGTCGTATCGTGCCGGACTGGGATGGCAGTGAGCCCCGCTGGGTGCATACCGAGGGGCGTTACGCAATCCGGCCCCGGCCCGTGCCCCAGAGCGGGTGGGGCGACGAGGCCCGGGAGCTCACCCCATCCGATGGCTTGCCGGGGGGTGGTGTGCTCGCCCTTCGCGGCGGTGTGTTCGACCGTGTGGGTCCCTTCTCGACCAGACTCGGGCCACGGGGTCACGACCTGGGCGGCAGCGAAGATGCCGATTTCCTCGAGCGGGCCTTCGCACTCGGCGAGCGCTGCCGCTACGTGCCGGATATGCTCCAGTACCACCACGTGGACCCGGAACGGCTGCGCTTCACCTACGTGCTGCGCAAGGCGTTTGCACGGGCCAGGGCGGAAGTGATCCGCCGCCGCGTGCGAACGGGCATCGCGCCCTACCACTGGAACAAGCTCCTGGCTTATGCGTTTTGTGCCCTGTTTCCACCGGCGCTGCCGCGCCTGCGCTACTACCTGGTGCGCGTCGCCGCCACCCTCGGCGAAATGGCTGGGGCGCATGCCAACCGCTGGCGGCCGGCCTGGCGCGATGGGGAAAAACGCCGCACACGGATTTTCCTGTTCCTGATGGCCATCGCCGCGGCGTTGGCTCTCGGCGCGGGGTGGCTGGCAGCCCCCCGGGGAATGGCGCTGGCGGCCGTCGCGGTGGCACTGGCTGCTGCGCTGGCGGCCGTTGGCCTGTCTGTCTGGTCGCTGCGCGCCTTCGTGCTGGCGGGGCCGCGACTGCCTGCGGAGATCGTTGGCCGCTACCGCGTGCGTGCGCTGCTTGCCCAGCTGCGCCTCACCTTCTGGGCATTCGTGATCGCCAGCCTGCTGGCGGTCCCCGGGATGGCCTTTTTGTACGCCACGGCGCAAGTGCTGGGTGGCAGTCCCTCCTTCGGCGGGCAGGTGGGCGCGGCGCTTGCCTCGGTGATCCTGCTCACACTCCTGCAGTTTCTGCGCCAGCTGTTGTGGCTGCCTGCGAACATCACCGCTTCCTACCGCTATCGCGTCAGCCGACTCTATCCCTTCTGGTTTCGTCTCACACCGGCGCGGCTCCGGGTCGCGCTCGCGGTCGCGGCAGGCTTGCCCATCGCCGGCGCGCTGGGCATGGCTCTCACCAGTCTCCTCCAGGGTCATGAGCTCGCCACGCTGGCCTGGCTGGCAGGGCTTGGTTTCTACGGGCTCATTGCCCTGTGGCTGCGCCCGGTGGAGGCGCGGCCGGTCAGGGCGGCGCGCCGCGAGGGCCCGCCCAACCTGCTGCTCCTGGGATCCGACACGCTGCGCGCCGACCGGCTGGATGGCAGCCATTCCCGGAATGTGGCGCCCTTCCTGACCGCACTCGCGGAGCAGGGCGCCCGGTTCGATCAATGCTTCACACCCTGCGCCCGCACTGCGCCGTCGCTGCTTGCGCTTCTCACGGGCTGCTGGCCCGCCCGCCTGGGTGTGGCCGACAACTTCGTTGCGGACGAGGCCACGCAACTGGCCGTGCCCGGCCTGCCGGCCATCCTGCGCCGTCACGGTTACCGCACCCTCGCCATTTCGGACTGGTGCGGCGCCGACCTGGCCAAGTTCGATCTCGGTTTCGACCGGGCGGATGTGCCCGAAGACCAATGGAACATCTCCCTGTTCATTCGCCAGGGCCCAAAGGATCTGCGCCTGTTTCTCGCGCTTTTCAGCCACAATGCCTTCGGGCGGCGCTTCCTGCCTGAGATCTTCTATCTTGGCGGGGTGCCCCAGACCGACCTGCTGGGCCGGGAGGCGCGCCACGTGCTCAGTGAATGTGCGGCGGACGGACGGCCCTTTTTCCTCAACGTGTTCTTCTCCACCACCCATGGGCCGTTCGGCTCCGAGTACCCCTACTATCTGCGCTACGCTTCGCGCGACTACCGGGGCGAGTCCAAATTCGCCATGTCCCGTGTCACCGATCCCTGGGAGATCATCCGGCGGCAGGCGGAGCCGCGCACGGCCTTCGATCTGGACCAGATCATCGCTCTCTACGATGGCTGCGTGACACGCTTCGATGACGAGGTCCGGTCGATCCTGGCGCATCTCGAGGCCTGCGGTCTTGCGGACAACACCATCGTGGTGCTCTACTCGGACCATGGCATGGAGTTCTTCGAGCATGGCACCTGGGGCCAGGGCAACACGGTCGTGAGCGATGCTTCCAATCGGATTCCCCTGGTCGTCCTTGGCCCCGCCATCGCACCGGCGGTGGTAAGCGAACCGGTCCGCGCCATCGACCTCGCGCCCACCCTGCTCGACCTGTGCGGCGTGGGCGAAGCTGACAGGCAACAGATGGATGGGTGCTCGCTCCTGCCCCTGATGCGTGGCGAAATCACTCTGGCGCCACGGGAAGTCCTGACCGAAACGGGCATCTGGCTTACCCGCCTGCCCGGCATGCATCCGCAGCACAAGCTGTATCCCCCTTTGATGGAACTCCTGACGGTGCGCGACTTCGCGACGGGCACCATTTCCGTCAGGCCGGAATGGGAGGCAGCGGTGCGGCTCGCCAAGGACCGGGCGCTGCGCGTGGGGCGCTGGAAGCTCGTTTGCCAACCGCTGGAGCAGGGGCTGCTCTTGCAGCTCTTCGACGTGGAGGCCGATCCGGAGTGCCGGTTCGACCGAACCGGCGACTATCCGGACATCGCCCGGCAGCTGTGGGAGCGCCTGACGGCTCTCGCGGGCGAAGGGCTGCTCGTTGCGCCAATTCTGACCCACACGACCCCGGAGGCCCGCCACGCATGAACATCATCGAGCGAACAGCCATTGGCATGGCCGCTGCCTGGCTGCGCCACAGTCCGGTGACACGGGGACGCTGGCGCATCATCGCAGCTGCACTGCCCCTGCTGCGCCGCGAGGGTGACACACTGGGCACGCGCCTGGTCAGGACGCGTCACGGGTTTCTGTTCCATGCCGATCTGGGGGATTGGCTCGGCCAGTACGTCTATCTCACGGGGGACTACGAACCGGCCACGGCCCGCGTCATTGCCAGCCTGCTGAATCACCGGGACCACTTCGCCGATGTGGGCGCCAACGCCGGATTCTTCACGCTGCTCGGTGCGCAGGCCGTGGGGCCTGAAGGACGGGTGGTGAGCTTCGAACCCCTGCCGGGGATGCGTGAGCGGGTACGGGCCAACCTGCGAGCCAACGGCTTCCGGAACGTCACGCTTTATGACTGTGCGCTTTCCGACCGGGAAGACACCCTGACCTTCCACGAGGGACCAGCGGGACACAAGGGAGTTTCCAGTCTGCGGGAGATTGCCAATGCCGCCGCGCGGTTCGAGGTCACCACCCGGCCGATGGATGCGCTAATGGCTGAGATCGGGCCGCTGCGTCTCGCGAAAATCGACGTGGAAGGGGCTGAGCACAAGGGGCTGCAAGGCATGCAGCGCATCATCGAAACCTGGCGTCCGTATCTGCTTCTGAAAATCACGGACGGTTTTCTGCGCGCGCTCGGCAGCAGCGCCATCGAGCTGGCCAGCGACCTGGTGGCCCGGGGCTATCACATGTATGCCATCACAGAGCGGGGTCTGCGCCCCATGACGCCTGACCAGGCCGCCGGGGAGAAACAATACAACGCCCTGTTCGCCCCCGAACCGATCGAGCCCGGCTGGACGGGGCTGGATGCGCTGCATGCCCGAAAGCGAACCGCCGGACGGCCTTCCGGCACTTGACCACCATGCCAACCTGCCTTCTCATCAACAACAGCCCGCAGCCCGGGCGTGAGCATCTCGCCAAGCTGGGCGGAGGCGGCATGAGCCTGCTGGGGTTGCTGTCCAGGCTGCCGGAATTCGGCTGGCAGCCCCATGTGGTGGTACCGGGCGAGGGCCAGTTCACGGAACATGCCCGTGCCCTGGGTTTTCCCGTCGAGGTATATCCCTTTCAGCCTCTGAGCGCCGGCCAGCCCTTGGCCTCCGCCATGGGCACCCTTTACTGGTTGCGTCTGTTTCGGCGGGTGCGGCCGGCCATCATCCATGCCAACGGCTTCGATCTGAGCCGGTCCTTCGCCCTCGCAGCGGGGCTTGCCGGCATCCCCTACGTGACCCACGTGCGTTTTCCCGTGGACGCGGCGGGGGCACGCTGGACGTTGCGGGGCCTGCCCAAACCGGCGGCATTCATTTTCAACAGTCGCGCAATGCATGACATGCTGTGGCCTATGCTACAGCCGATCACACCCCGCAGCCGCGCGTACGTCGTGCACAATGCCGTGGACACGGAAAGGTTCCCGCAGTCTCCTGCCCCCGCCGGGCCACCCTTCCGAGTCGGCATGATTGCAAATTTCGCCCGGTTCAAACGCCACGAGGATTTCCTGCACATGGCCGCGGAGATCGTGAAGGTTCGCGCAGACGTGGAGTTCTGGATCGTTGGGCAGGATACCGAGGGCACCGGACGAAAGGCCGTTTTGGAGAACTTGGCAAGAGAGCTCGGGATCAGCGACTTCGTCCGGTTTCTTGGTCATCGGTCGGATGTTCCAGACGTCATACGCCAGTTGCACCTACTCGTCGTGCCGTCACAGTTCGAACCCTTTGGGCGCGTCGTCATCGAAGCGATGGCCGTTGGACGCCCCGTCATCGGGAGCAACGATGGCGGCGTGCCCGAGATCATAAAAGATGGGCAGACGGGGTTCTTGCGGCAAGTAGGCGATGTGCGCGGTTTCGCTGAGGCCGCGCTGATGCTGCTCTCCGACCGCGACCTTTGGGGGCGTATGAGCCGGGCGGCAGCTCAGGCCGTTCGGGAGCGGTTTTCCCTGGCGGCGCACACGCAGGCCATAACGTCCATCTACCGTGAGTTGCTGGAAGGGCGGTGATACTCAGGGCTGGTCGGGACAAAAGCGGCAGTAGGGCCTGTCGGGATCAGTCGTGGTGGCCTTGGGTTCAGGCTCGACACTCTGGGTAGAGGCTGCAGGGGCTGGTTCGGGTGCTTTGCCCCCGCTGTCCGGCAGGGCAGGACTGCCGGACGCGGCCACCGGTTCCGGATAGGGAAGCTTTCCACCCAACGTGGTGTAACGGTTCTCCAGAGCGCGGTGGCCGGGATTCCAGCGCAGGCCCTCGGTGACTACCTTGAGCGCATCCTCCCGGAGCTTGCGTTCCACGAGGAAATCGGCCCATGCGACATAGGCTCCCGCCAGACGCGGATTGTAACGCACGGCCGTCTGAAAGTCCCGCATCGCTTCCCCATCCCGGCGCGACAGTGCATAGGCCGTTGCCCTTCCGAGGTAGCTCTCGGCGGCCAGGGAACTGTTGGGCACGAGGTGCTCGACCATGTAGGTGAACTCATTGATGGCAAAGTGCAAAACGCTCTTGGCTTCGGGCGAAGCGGGAGCGCGATAGTAACGGTTGAGAAAATTCAGCCCCGCACAGTAGTGGTGCGAGTTCTTGAACTGCTCGCCCAGCAGGGCAAACCCCTGCTCGAATTCCGCCTTGCCGCCCCGCAATTTCCAGAAGCAAAACCGTGGCAGGACGCGCAGCTCCATGTCGTTCGGGTAGGACGCGTCGATGGCCAGAGCCGCGGTTTGACCGATGGCAAGCCCGAACGCCGTCACCAAAGCCCAGTACTTCACTCTCCCCCTCCTCAAAGATATTTGATGATCTGCACGGGGTTGCCGATGCATACACTGCGGGGCGGTACCTCGCCCCGTACCACGCCATGGCTGCCAATTACCGCGTTATCGCCAATGACAGAACCCTTCAGCACGACTGCGCGGTCGCCAAGCCAGACGTTGTTGCCAATCCTCACGGGCCTCATGGTCTTCGGGCCAGGCGGACCATGGCGAAGTTCGGGTTCCAGATTGTGGAAATCCGTATCCGTTACATAGGCGTCGCTCAGCAGGCCGCGTGCGCCTATCGTGACACTTTGGCGGCACACGATGGAAGTGCCGTTCAGAAAACTGCCGTCGCCTACGATCAGCGTACCCTCAACATGCAGCGACACCCCAACCAGGCGACAGCCGGCACCGATCATTGCACGACCCCGGCCGCGAAAGCGGAAGGGGCCCACTATCACCGTTCCGTAACCGATTTCGAGGCTGGGATAGCGCAACATGAGATAGCGGCGACGCAGACGGCGCAAGAACGAAGAGAACGCTGCGATCATTCCCGTTTCATCCGTCCCCAGTCACCAACCTGCAGCGAAGTCAGACCGCGCGTGCATTCCGCCACGACATTCCAGTTAAACCGCGAGTGGACACGCTCGAAGCCCGCTCGTCCCAGGCGGGCGGCAAGTGCCGGTTCTGCCAGCAATTGGGCCAATGCGCGTGCCACGGCCCATTGTTCCGATCCGGGAACACGCAAGCCTGTCACCCCCTCCACCACCGCGGCCCCGGTCCCGCCCGCCGTGCCTGCCAGCGCCGGCTTGCCGCAGGCCGCCGCCTCGATGAATACCATGCCAAATCCCTCCGTGTCGCCGTCGATCTCGCGGTTGGGCATGGCAAAGACATCGCAGGCATTGTACCAACGGGGCAGATCGTCCGGTGGCACGTGCCCAAGCATGTGCACCCGGTCGGCCACGCCCAGTTCCCGCGCCAGATTCGACAGATAGTCCCAGTCCTCGCCGATGCCGATCAGGGCATAACGCACTTTTAGGCCCTGGCGCAGGAGTTCCGGCAGGCTTCTGATCACCATATCGAAACCCTTGCGGCGGGACAGCCGGCCCACGGACAGAATGAGTTTTTCGTCGGGAGCCAGGCCGATGCTTGCCTTGAGGTCGTCGCAGGGCAGCCCCGGGCGGAAGCGCTCGGTATCCACGCCCGGGTAGATGAGCACGATGCGCTCCGGCGCCACACCCAGCTCGAGGAGCTCATCACGGGTGAATTCGCTGTTGGCGATCACCCGGTCCGCATGGCGGTAGACGAAGCGCATGACCCGGAATTTGGCGGGCTGGCGCCAGGTGGTGATCTCCTCGCCGTGGGCATAGATGACTGCGGGAATGCGGGCGATGCGCGCCACCAGCCAGGCCACCAGGCCTTCCGGCAACACGCGGCCGGCGTGGACGGCCTGAAAACGATGACGCAGGGCGAGCCCCAGGCTCTTGAAGAAAAGCTTTCCATACATGGCCAGCGACTCGGGCTTGAGCCACCCGTGGCGTCGCAGGGAGAGCCGGTGCACGGTGTTGGGGTGGGCCGCGTCGTGTTCGGCTGCGCCCGGCACGTCCGCGGTCACCACGTGGATTTCCTTGCCCCCGAGGCGGCGATACACCTCGTCGAACCAGACGGCGGTGCCGCCCTTGGTGGGCAGGTAGAGTTCGGTGATCACGAGCAACTGCACAGCCTGGGTTCTCCGTGGATGATCATCCCGTGTCGGCCTGGCGCAGCAGGTCGAGCAACGGTCGCAGGGGAATGGCTTCGACGCCTTCCCCAAGAGAATACTGCTCGCCGCCGGGATAGACGATAAAGGCACGATCCGGCTTCAGGTCCTGACACGCGTTGTGGAATCCGCGCTCGACCCTGGGCGCCAGGCTGCGCTTGACTTCCACCACCCAGCGGCGGTCAGGCCATTGCAGCACCAGGTCGACTTCCGCGCCGGCCGCAGTGCGATAGAAATGTGCCGCCGCATTCGGTCCCGCGGCCGTCACGACATTCTCCACGACGAAGCCCTCCCAGCTGGCGCCCACGACGGGGTGCCCCAGCAGCGTCTCTTCGTCCCGGATGCCAAGCAGCGCGTGCAGGATCCCGCTGTCCCGCACATAGAGTTTCGGCGATTTGATGAGCCGCTTGCCAATGTTGCCGTGCCAGGGTGGCAGCCGCCGCAGGAGAAACAGCTCGGTCAGCAGGTCGAGGTAACGGTTCACGGTGCGCACGTCGATGCCCAGACTGCGGGCCAGCAGGGCGGCATTGAGCAAGCCGCCCTGCGCGTGCGCGACCATGCCCCACAGGCGGCGCAGCGGCTCGGGGCTGAGCCGGTCCGCGAATAGCGGCATTTCCCGTTCCACATAGCTGCAGATGAAATCCTGGCGCCAGCGCAGACTGGCAGCCTCGCCCCGCGCCAGGTAGCTGTCGGGAACCCCCCGCGCAGCCACAGGCGTGAAAGCTCCTTCCCAGGAATCTCCGCGGCGGTGAACGGCGTAAGCTCCCGGTAGGCAATGCGCCCGGCGAGGCTTTCCGAGGCCGGCTTGAGCAGGTCCAGGGACGCGGAGCCCAACAGCAGGTAGCAGCCGCTGCGGCGCCCGGCGCGCCGGGCCCGGTCGATGAGGCCGCGCAACACCGGAAACAGGTCGGGGGCACGGTGGACCTCGTCCAGCACCACCAGCCGGTCGAGACGCTCGCCGAGATAGAGCTCGGCGGCGGCGAGCTTGGCGCGATCCTGCTCGGACTCGAGATCCAGGTAAACCCCTCCCAGCCGGCCCGCGACGTCCAAGGCGAGGGTGGTCTTGCCTGCCTGGCGCGGACCCAACAGGGCCACCGCCGGATATTCGGCCAAATCCTGCAGCAGCGGTTCGAAGAGTTGGCGCTTTATCATCCTTGCAATGCTGGCGTCGTGATGCCTTTTTTACAAGGATATGATTGGCCGCTTGGACAGGCATTCCGCAGCCGGCGCAGGCCTTGGAGCAGGGTCGGCGGCCGGCCCTCATCCGCGCACCATGGAAAGCACATCCCGCAGGCCCTGGGGAAACTGCCACAGGTTGGGCAAGACCGCGCGCGCGGCGGCCCAGCGCCGGCCGCTGCGCACCAGGGCATACCCTAGATCGAGCCGCCCCTGCCGCAGACGCGCCCGCACGCCGCGGCGCACCCCCTCGGGATAGGCGGCGGACTCCCGGTACATGGCCTCCAGGGTGTGCACGTTGTCCTGCTGCGCCCGCAACGGATCGCGGCGGGTGGCGCTTCCTTCGTGGATGACATAGGCTGCCATGGGCCGGCACACCACGCCCACGCGCGCGCTCGCCGCGCACAGCCGCACCAGGAAAAACACGTCCTCGCACACCCGGTAGCCGGTGGGGTAGCCGCCCAGGCGCAGGAAGGTGGCCCGCGGCACCGAGAGCGTATGGGTGTCGCCGAAATGGTCGGCAACAAAGGCCTCGAATTCCTCCGCCTCCATGACCACCCGCGGCGCGCCCTGCGCCTTGCTCAGCATTGCCTTGCCCGATTCATGCTGGTCCATGGAGCGGGACAGGATGCGCCCCTCGCCGTTCATGTAGTGGTAATCGCCGGTGAGGAAATCGAGAGACTCCCCGGCAGCGATCCACTCCCCGTGCCAGCGCAGCCGGTCCGGGTAATACCAGTCGTCGGCATCGAGGAAGGCCAGCCAATCCCCCGTGGCCACCTGTGCGCCATGGTTGCGCGCCGCCGATACGCCGCGGTTGTCCTGGCGCAGGTAGCGGATGCGGTCGCCATAGCGGCGGGCAATTTCCGGCGTCCCATCGGTGGAGCCGTCGTCCACCACGATCACTTCCGCATCAGGAAGGATCTCATGGATCTTGCCGATGGTTGACGCAATGGCCGCTTCTTCGCAGTAGGCCGGGATGACTACGGAAACGTCCGCGCCTCGTTCCAAAGGGAGTGCTCCTTTTCGAGCCATGG
>JBBFMG010000044.1:0-12236 GCA_037478575.1 Burkholderiales bacterium
CTATGGCCGTGAGATGTTCGAGACCTGGTACGCGATGGCCGCCATGCTGCAGACCAACGCCGTCCTGCGCGAGCGCGTCGCGTACGGCATCCGGCGCCACACCCAGCACCCGGGTGAGACCCTCCTGCACCAGGCCGAACAGGCGTTCCAGGGCGAAGCCGTGGGTTTGCTGCGTGGTCTGCCACAGCCAGTCGCTCAAGGCGAGGAAACGGGCAAAGGGGGCTTCTCCCAACAGCAGCGGCAGGGTGCGCGGCAGACGCCCCGAATTGCCGAGGAGATCCCAGTAGCGGGCGAAGCGCGCCAGGCGCCGCATGTCCGTGAAGGAGATGCGGTCCGTGGCCAGGATCTCGTAGGGTGGGTGGGGATTGAAACGCAGCCCGAAGGTCTCGGTGTGGCGCACAATGGGCGCACCGCGCAGGCGCTTGAGCAGTCCCACCTGGATCTCGTGGGGCTTCAGGCGCACCAACCGGTCGAAGCCTGCGCCGAAACCGGCCAGGTCCTCCCCCGGCAGACCCGCGATGAGATCCACGTGGAGATGGGCATGGGTGTGCGCCCGCAGCCAGCGCAGGTTCTCTTCCGTGCGCGCATTGTCCTGGCGCCGGGAGATGAGGGCCTGCACCGCGGGATCGAAGGTCTGCACGCCGATCTCCAGTTGCAGGCTGCCCGGCGGAAAGCGCGCCAGCGCCGCCTTCAGGGCTTCCGGCAGATGATCCGGAATCACCTCGAAGTGGAGAAACAGCCGCTCGTCCAGGCGGGCGAGGAAGAATTCCAGAATGCGCAGGCTGGTCTTCACGTTGAGGTTGAAGGTGCGGTCCACGAAGCGGAAATGGCGCGCCCCGCGCCGGTGGAGATCGTCCAGCGCCGCGAGAAAATCCTCCTGGGGAAAGGCCCAGGCCGTCCGGTCCAGCGCGGACAGACAGAACTCGCATTTGTAGGGACAGCCGCGCGAGGCTTCGACATAGAGGAAGCGATGGGCGATGTCCGCCTCCGTGTAGAGGGCATAGGGGAGCCGGAGGTCGTTGAGGGGCGGCTGCACCCCCGGGATGATCCTCTGAGCGGGGGCCTGCCCGGACAGCAGCCCCTCGCACAGGACGCGGAAGCTCACTTCCCCCCAACCCGTGATCACGTGGTCGGCCAGCTGGACGATGGGCTGGGCGTCGGTTTCGTGGCTCACCTCCGGCCCGCCCAGCACCACCGTGACCTCCGGCGCGACGGTCTTGAGGAGCGCCACCACCTCCGTGGTCTGGACCACGTTCCAGATGTACACCCCGAGCCCCACGATGCGCGGCTTGGCAAGAAGAATCGCCTCCACGATTTCCGCCGCGGGACGGGCGATGGTGAATTCCATCAGCGTGGCCTCGGCCGCCAGCGGCCCCAGATTGGCGAGCAGACAGCGCAGGCCCAGGGAGGCATGGGCGTGGCGGGCGTTGAGGGTGGCAAGGACGATGGCGGGCATGGAACAGGGAATTGTAGCGTGCCATCTTTTCTTCATGGCCGTGTCATCGTGCGCGGCTAGCCTACGCGTGCGGTCCGCACGCGTCGGTCCGTCTCACTCCGTCTCGGTTACAACAGTCAGAAAGGGGATAGTCATGCATCAGTTTGCAAGAAAAGGCATCGCGGTCGCGCTCATGGCGGCCATGATGAGCACCGGCGCCCTGCCCGCGCTGGCGGGCACGCCTGCCGTCCAGGGTCCGGAAACGGTCGAGCAGTGGTACGAAGCCGGTAACCAGTTCATCCGCGAATCCCGGCGCCTCCCTCCCAATGAGCGCAAAGCGAAGAACGTCATCCTGTTCGTGGGGGATGGCATGGGGGTTTCCACGGTGACGGCGAGCCGCATCCTCGCCGGCCAGATGAAAGGCCAGCCGGGCGAGGAGAACCGTCTGATCATGGAGACGCTGCCCTATGTGGCGCTGTCTAAGACCTATTCCTGGGACCAGCAGACTTCCGATTCCGCTCCCACTATGACCGCCATGGTCACCGGCTACAAGGCGCGGGAGGGCATGCTCTCGGTGAACCATCTGACGCCGCGCAACACCTGCGATGCCGACCTGGTGGCACGAAACAGCCTGCCCACCATCCTGGAACTTGCCGCCAAGGCCGGCAAATCCACCGGTGTCGTGAGCACCGCCCGCATCACCCATGCCACCCCGGCGGCGACCTATGCCCACACGGCGGTGCGCGACTGGGAGGCCGATTCCAACCAGCCAGCCGGCTGCGCGGTGAAGGACATCGCCCGTCAGCTCATCGAGCTGCCCGAGGATGTCCGGAAGAGTCTCAAAGTCGCACTGGGCGGAGGCCGCACCTACTTCCTGCCGAAGACCGCAACCGAGCCTGAATACAACGCCAAAGGCCGCCGCAACGACGGCCGCGACCTGACCGCGGAATGGCTCGCCACCCGCGGCGCGGGCGCCCGCTATGTGTGGAACAAGGCCCAGTTCGACGCAGCCGACCCCGCCAGCACCGAGTACCTCCTGGGCCTGTTCGAAAACAGCCACATGCAGTACGAGGCGGATCGTGCCAATGACCGGGCCGGTGAACCGTCCCTCGCGGAAATGACTGAGAAGGCCATCCGCATGCTGCAGAAAAACAACAAGGGCTTCTTCCTGATGGTGGAGGGCGGCCGCATAGACCACGCCCACCATGCGGGCAACGCCAAGCGCGCCCTGATCGACACCATTGCTATGGACGAAGCTGTGAAGAAGGCCCTTGAGCTCACCAGCCGCGAGGACACGCTGATCATCGTCACCGCCGACCATAGCCACACGTTCACCATCGCCGGCTATCCCCACCGGGGCAACAACATTCTGGGCCTGGTGGCGGGTGTACCCGAGAATGACGGCGATCCCGTGACCCTGGACAAGGACAGGCTGGGGCTGCCCTACACGACCCTCGGCTATGCCAACGGGCCGGGCTGGCGTGATGCCATCGCCACCGGCAACAAGCGTCCGGACCTGACAAGCGTGGACACCACGGCGCTCAACTTCCTGCAGGAAGCCACGGTGCCCCTGGGTTCCGAGACCCATGCCGGTGAGGACGTGCCGGTGTACGCCTCCGGTCCCATGGCCCACCTGGTGCGTGGCAGCATGGAGCAGAACTGGATCTTCCACGTGATGCGGGAAGCGTTCGACCTGAAGCACACCGGCCACAAGCGCTGAGTCTGGCCGACGCGGAAACCGGCACGGTCGCAACCCGTGCCGGTTTTCGTCTTATGGTGTTTTTGGATGGGAGAAGTGTGAATGACCAACCGTTTTGCACGTTGGCTATTGGTGTTGCTGGGAAGCCTGCTGGCCGCCGCGGCGACCGCCGCGTCGGCGCAGGATTACCCGGCCCTTGCTGCGCGCTACCAGGAATCGCGGGTGGACGGACACGCCGGCACGCACCGCGGTGAATGGTTTTTCCTGCGCCAGACAGACCAGGTGGAACTGGGACGCGGCGCCTATGTGGAGCTGTGGCAGCGCGACGCACGGGACGAGGTGAGCTGGCAGCGCATTTTCCACGATGAACGCAAGCTCATCGCCTACACGCCGGGCGAGCTGCGCACCCAGCGGCGGGCGGTTGCCTGGCGGACCCTCAACACCATCATCGACGCGGGGCTGCTTGCATCGCTGCAGCCTATGGGCCGCACCCGCTACCTGGGACGGCAGGCGACGCGCTATCGGGGCCGGGTGGACGGCGAAGCCATCGAAGTGGTCTGGCTCGACACGGAGAAACTGCCTGGCCGGGTGGTGCGTCAGAAGGGCGAGACACGTTACGAGCTGCGCCTGAAGGAGCTGCGGGCGCAACCGGATTCCCGCTGGCCGCGCGCCGACCTGGCCCGTGCCGCCGATTACGAATTCATCGATGGCGCCGACCTGGGGGATCGGGAATACGACCCCTTCGTGCGCAGGGTGCTGGCGGTGGATGCCCGCAACGGGCTCACGGGACACCAGCACTGAAGTCTGCCGTGCCCAAGCGGAGAAGGGGTGTCTTTGTGCTTGCCGTGGCCACGGCGGGCCTGGCCCACGGCCAGATCTACGTGGGCCGGGATGCCCAGGGCGTGCTCAAGCTTGCCGACACCCCCTTTTCCGGCGCACAGGCGGTGTGGGTGGCATCAGAGGGCGCGGCGACCGCTTCCCCCGCGCAGGAAGCGGCCCCCCAGGCCGGGCAGGCGCCGGCTCTGCCACCGCTGCCGGCGCCCGCGCCGCGGCAGGGGAAAGTTTTTCAGGGGGAAGACTGAGGCGTGTCAGTCGGCGCCGTCGTGGCGCGCCGGCGAGGCCGGGTCGCCGCTGCCCGATGGCGTGTAGATGAACTGCCAGTCCGTATGGCTGGTGGCTGTCGCGAAGCCGGCATCCTCCGGGGCGAACCCACTGCGTTTCAATGGCACGGTCTGGGACAGGCTGTGCACGCCGATGATGCGGCCGGCCCCATCCCGGATCAGGCCCCACTGGCGGTCGTTGGTGAACGGGTCCGGGTAGAGGCGGCGCAGGTGGCGCGTCACCTGTTCCCGGCGTGGGTCGAGCAGGAGGTCTTCCAGGCGTCGGGGATAGGTCTTTACGCCGGGACTGCTCTCGTAGTAGCGGCCAATGGCCCGGCGGAACTCGTGGCCGACGAACAACAGCTCCTCCTCCTTGTCCCGGATGCTCTGGGTATGCCACATCGTGGCGATTGCCGCGGCGCCGGCCGTTACCAGGGCCGTGGCGAGCAGCACGGCCAGATAAGTGAATCCGCGTTGCGTGCTCACCATTCGCCGTAGGGTGTATTGTCGCTGCCCCTGCCCGGTGCGCCGCTTTTCACGTCGTAGACGGCGCCGAGGTTGGGGTCTTGGGGTGGCACCGGAATCCACGTGTCGCTGCGCCCGGTCAGGGGATCCGGCGGTATCGCACGCAGGTATTTGCGTGTCACCAGTTCCTCCAGACTGTCCGGATAGCGGCCGGTGTCGGCGTGATACTTGTCCAGGGCGTCCCGAAGCCCTGCCAGGTTTTGCTTTAGCACGGCTTCCCGGGCGCGGTCCACGCTGTGGAAATAGCGGGGCGCGGCAAGGGTGAGCAGGGTGGCGACGATGGCCAGCACCACCAGCAGTTCGATCAGGGTAAAGCCCTGTTTGCCCTGCTCCATCACCACTCCCGGTAGGGTATGCCGTTCAGGCCCACCCCATCGCTGAGGGAATACACATCGAATACATCGCGCCCTTCCGCCGGAGCATCGGGGGGGCTTGCGTAACTGCGCCTGCCCCAGGTGGCCGCCGCTGGCAGCTGGGCCGGGGCGAAGGGGTCGCGCGGCAGCCGGCGCAGGAAATACAGCCGCCGGCCGTCGGCGCTGGTCTGGTCTTCCACCCCGTTCACCAGGACGTCCAGATCCGGCGGATAACCCGTATCGTCCACGCGGCGTCGGATCTTCCCCGCTTCCCATGCCTGATGGTAGGCATCGATGGCCATTCGGATCTGGCGCAAGGCCGTACGGAGTTCCTGCTCCTTGCCCCGCTTCACCGCCAGCTCCGCCATGGGCAGGGCAAGGCTCGCCAGCAGACTCACGATGGCCACGGTAATGAGCACCTCGATCAGGGTGAAGCCACGCATGGCCACGGTCTTCATTCCGTTTGGACAGCCGGAGCCTGGGGCGCGGATGTCGCCTCCAGTGCCTGTTCCCTGAGCTGCAGGGACGCACCGCCCACCACGGCCTCGGTGCCGGCCTCGAATTCCAGTTGGGTGCGGTCCGGCCGTTCCACGTTGCGCAGGATGCGGGGGGTGATGAGCAGCACGATCTCGGTCTTGGCATGCTCGTCCCGCTGGGAGGCGAACAGCCGTCCGAGCAGGGGCAGATCCCCCAGCCCCGGCACCCGGCTGGCATTGCGGCGGTCCTCGTCACTGATGAGGCCCGCCAGCACCTGGGTTTCGCCGTCGCGCAGACGCAGCACGGTGGCAGTATTGCGGGTGCCCACCTGGTAGGTCAGGGTGCCGGTCTGGCTGCGAATCTCACGCACGATGCTGGACACTTCCAGATTCACGCGCATGCTCACTTCGTTGTCCAGGGACACGTTGGGTTCCACGTCCAGTTTGAGGCCCACGTCCAGGTAGTTCACGGATTCGGACACACCGACGTTGGCGGTGGTCGTGGTGGTGATCACGGGCACCCGCTCGCCGATGTGGATGCGGGCCTTTTCCCGGTTCTTGACGCGGATGCGCGGATTGGCCAGCAGTTGCGCGTCGCCGTCTTCCTTGCGCAGGTTGACCTGGGGATTGGGGGCCACGGCCACCTGGGCACCCGTGAGGTTGCGCAGCGTGTCCACGGTGAGCATGTTCTGGGTCTGGGTGGGCACCGCCACCACGTTCACCCCTCCCTGGAAGGTCTGGCTGGTCTGGGTGGTGAGGTTGAGGGCGGTGAACTGGTTGGGCCACTGGATGCCCAGGTCCAGCAGGCGGTTGCGCTTCACCTCCAGCACTTCCACTTCCAGCATCACCTCCGGTTCCGCCCGGTCCTGGGCGGCGATGAGGCGCTCGGCCATGCGGATGGCCTCCGGCGTGTCCCGCATCACCAGCAGATTGAGTTTCTCGTCCACGAACACGTCCCGGGTTTTCACCAGGGTCTTGATCATGTTGAGGGTCTGTTTCACGTCGGCATTGGTGAGATAGAAGGCGCGCATGGTGAGCGCCTGGTAGTCCCGGGCCTTGGCCGGGGTGTTGGGGTAGATGAGCACGGTGCGCTCGTTCAATACCCGTTTCGCGAGCTGGTTGGTGGTGAGCAGGAGATCGAGCACGTCCTCGATGGAGGTGTTGCGCACGAACACCGTGGTTTTCAGGTCCGGCCGCACGTCGCGGTCGAAAATGAAATTGATGCCGGTGGCTTGGGACAGGATCTCGAACACGGCGCGCAAGCTGGCCTCCCGGAATTCCAGGGTCACCGGCTGCTGGAAGCGTGCCGCCAGCCGGGCGGGTCTCGCTTCCGGCGGGGTCGTGAGCGATCCCAGCAGGGCGCGTGCCGCCTCGTGCCCGGGGTTTTCCGCCAGGATGATTCTCAGCCGCGCCAGTGCCTCCTCGGGATGCTGGGCTGCCAAGGATCGGGCCTCGGCCAGCAGGCCGGCATGGCGGCGGGCCCGCTCGAGGGTGGTGAGTTGGGCCTGGGCGCGGGCATTGCCCGGGTCATACCGGAACACGTCCCGATAGCGCCGATCCGCCTCCTCCCACGCCTCGCGCGCGGCAGCGGCATCGCCCAGGGCGATTAGCCGCGCCACCACGAGCTCCCGTGCGCGCAGATGGGCCGCCCGCACTTCCAGATCGTCCGGATGTTCCCGGGCGAGGGCTTCCAGACGGGCGAATCCGGCTTCCAGGTCACCCTGGCCGATGAGGGCGCGGGCATCGCGCAGGTCCCGTTGGGTGGTGGCGCAGCCGGCCAGGAGGACGAGCAGCAGGCAAGTGGCAAGCCGGAGACGGATCATGGCGTGAATTCAAGGGTGCGGGTTTGGTCGAGGGGAAGATAGCGGAACACCAGTCGGGGCCCCTGCGCCTGCTCCAGGCGCCATTGGCTTTCCAGCACATCCCCCGGGCGCACGGCGTAGTGGCGCTGGCTGCCGGCAAGGAAGACGAGCGTCTGCCCGTCCTCCTCCAGGCGGCCGAGATAAGTGAAGGGCAGGGCAGGCGCCGAGGGCGGCGGGGGTGGCGCTGCCGGGGGCTCGGGGGGCGGCGCATACCAGCTCACCGGCGCGAAAGGGTCTGCCGCCGCCGGCGGCAGACCACGGGGCGGCAGCTTTGGGCTTTCCTGGGTCGAGGGGGGCCGCTCGGCCGCCGGCCCGCTGGTGCTGCGGGGCAAGACTTCGCCTCTGTAAACCGGCTGCACCAAATCGGCCGCGGGTTGCGGCGGCCGCACCGCCACACTGGCCAGCACGGTCAGGACGAGGGCCAGGACGAGCCCGGTGCGGTGCCGGTTCATGGGGCGGACTCCAGCCAGAGCACGAGCTTCACCTGGGCGGTCAGCACGGGACTCGCGCTGGCGTCGCGCCGGAACTCCACGCTCTCCAGGGCGGCGTGGGGCACCTCGCGCAGCACCCCGGCGATGAAGGCACGCAAGGTGGGATAATCACCTTTCACAGGCAGCGTCAGCCGATAGCGCACGACGGGCAGCTCGGCCTCCCGCTGGGCTTGGTAGCTGGCCTGTTCCAAGGCGAGACCCTTTAGCCGGGCCGCCTCGTGGAGACGGGCAAGTATCTGCGCCACGGTCTCGCGGGAGCGGACTGCCGTGGGCACGGAAACGGGCGGGGCTAAAGCGGAAGGAGGGGTTTGCCGGGCCTGCAGCACCTCCACCCGTGCCGCTAGGGGGCGCACCACCCAGGTGCCGTAGGCTCCTGCGACGATGAGCAGGACGATGCCCGCGATGCCAGGCAGACCGAGGCGCTCCCAACCCCGCCGGGCGAACCAGCGCAGATATGGCCTCACGGGTTTCATGGCGCGAGAGACCCCCGCAGCCAGCGGGCCGTGAGCACGAAACGCACCGGCTGCCCGGGCACGTCCAGCAAATGTTCGTGGCGCGAAAGATAGACGTCATGAAGACCGGATGCCTGCTCCAGGGCGCCGAGATAGGCCCACAGGGCGGCAAAATCCCGCGCCTCGCCGGTGATTTCCACCCGGCCTTCCCGCGCCTCGGATTTCACGCCCAAAAGGGCGATGTCCGGCTGCGCGGTGGCTTCCAGGGCGAGGAACACGCGATCCCAGGGCAGCTGTAATTCCCGGGCCATGAGGGTCTGGACCCGCTGCCGCGCCGCGGCCTGGGGACTGTCCGAGGTCTTTAACGGACCAAGGGCCTGCCGGGCGCGGCTTGCGAGCACTTGCTCCTGTTGCTGCAGGCGTTCCTGCCACGCCAGGAGCACGGCCAGGGCGGCGACCCCCGCGGCCAGGAGCACCCAGGACGCGATACGGCGCGGGCGTGGGGCGAAATCCAGCGCCAGCGCAGGGCGCCGCGGGCGGCGCAGCCAGTCAGGGCGCAGCATGGCCGGGGCGGAACCCATCACCCAGCGCGGCCAGCCGCCAGCCGGGCAGGTGGGGTAGGGGCAGACCCGCGGGCAGTGACAGCCGGACGTCTTCCGGCACCGGGTCGCAGCCCGCGAAGCGGCCTTCACGCGCGAGCAGGCCGGGCAGTGCGGCGGCCCAGTCGTTTCCTGCAAGGCGCGTGCTGGCCACGTGGCGCACGCTGTGCGCCGTGAGCAGGGCGGCGGTGAGACGGCCGGGCTCCGGCACGGCGAGCCAGTGGACACCGGCAGGCAGCCGGTGGCGCAGGCGGTCGTGCACGGCCACCAGATGGGGACGCACGGAAGCTGGGCGCAGCCCCCGTGAGGCGAGCATTGTGGTCAGGGCTGCAAGCAGGTCTGCCTCCACAGCGCAGGCGAGGCTAGTGCGGCCGGGCGCCGCCGGCTTGACGACGATGTGCCAGCCCTTGGCCAGCTCGCCGTAGATGGCCTGAAAACGAGCCGCGGCATAGGCCTGCATCTCTTCCATGCCCAGCACGGCATCGCCAGGGTCGAGCACGGTGTATCGCACCCAGTGGCTGGACAGCACCACGTGGGCGCGCCCCCAGGTCCGGTTGGGCAGCATATCGGGGAGGGCGGCCAGGATGGGTTGCCAGCCGGCGTCCGGATTGTCCAAGGCGATGGTTTGCTGGGTCGTCCGGCGCCGCAGCCCGTACCGGCGGGAGAGGGCGATGCCTCCCGGCGCGAGCTCGATGTCCAGGGTCTCAGGCCACGAAAGTGACACGGTTGATCTCCGTGAGGGTGGTTTCCCCGGCGGCGACCAGGGCCAGGGCCGCCTCCCGCAGGGTGCGCATGCCCGTCTGCCGGGCCGCTTCCTTGATGCGGCGTACGGCGGCGCGCGCGACGATCATCTCCCGCAGGGTGTCATCCAGCACCAGCAGCTCGGCGATGGCCTTGCGCCCGCGGTAGCCACTGCCCCGGCAGTGGCCGCAGCCGCGCCCGGCGCGGAAGCGGAAATGGGCCACCGCTCCGGCTTCCAGCCCCGATTCGGCGAGCAGCGCGGCATCGGGTGTCACCAGTTCGCTGCAGCGGGGGCAGTTCACCCGCACCAGCCGTTGCGCCACGATGGCGTTGAGGGCGGACACGAAGCTGTAGGGGTCCACGCCCATGTGCAGGAAACGCCCGATCACGTCGAACACGTTGTTGGCATGCACGGTGGTGAACACGAGATGGCCGGTGAGGGCCGCCTGCACCGCGATCTGGGCGGTCTCGGCATCCCGGATCTCGCCCACCATGATCTTGTCCGGGTCGTGACGCAGGATGGAGCGCAGCCCGCGGGCGAAGGTGAGGCCCTTTTTCTCGTTGACGGGGATTTGCAGCACACCCGGCAGCTGGTATTCCACCGGATCCTCGATAGTGACGATCTTGTCCTGACCGTGGTTGATCTCGGACAGGGCGGCATAAAGGGTGGTGGTCTTGCCGGAGCCGGTGGGGCCGGTCACCAGCAGCATGCCGTAGGGCTCGGCGGCAAGGCGGCGCAGTCGCGCGAGGATGATGCCGTCGAACCCCAGGGTGTCCAGACGCAGTCCGCGCATGGACTCGGACAGGGCCTGCTTGTCCAGGATGCGTAGCACCGCATCCTCGCCGAAGATGGAGGGCATCACCGACACGCGCACATCCACCTCCCGGCCCTGCATCGCCACCTTGAAACGGCCATCCTGGGGAATGCGCCGTTCCGCGATGTCCAGTTCCGCCATCACCTTCACGCGGGAGATGACCTGTTCCGCGAGGGCGACACCCGCCACCTGGCCCACCTGGCTGAGCACGCCGTCGATGCGGTACTTGATGGTGAGTCCCTGGCCGTCGGATTCCAGATGGATGTCGCTGGCGCCGCTTTTCAGGGCGTCGTAGAGGGTGGAATGGGTCAGGCGCACCACAGGGCTGGCATCTTCGCTGATGGCCTTGAGGGAAAGCTCGTCGGCGGCGGTGCGCCGGCTGCCGGCTTCGCTCTGGGCAAGCAGGGGGTCCAGGGCGCGCTGGGACTCCTCATGGCGGGCAAGACAGGCGGCGAGATCGGCCGGGTGTGCCAAGCCCAGCCGGAATGGCTGCTTGAGCCGCAGATCGGCCCAGTCGGTGAGCCCGTTCTGGAAAGGGTCGCCGCACACCAGCCAGAAGTCCCCCTCGGACGTGCGCAGTGGCAGCACCTGGCGCTGGACCGCTTCGGTGAGGGGCAGGCAGTCGAAGGCCGGTGGCAGTTCGTCGAGATCGGCCATGGCGAACAGGCGGCACTGCAGCAAGTCGGCCAGGGCCGCCATGACCACTGGGGGCTCGAGACCCAGCGTCTCCTCCAGCACCCGCGGCAGGGGCCGTCCGGTGCGCGCCGCCTCGCGCCGGGCATCGGCGAGAGCGGCAGGAGGAATGCCCGGTGGGGTGGGCGTGTCGGGCAGCTTCATGACACGGATCCCGCCAGTTCGAAGATGGGCAGATACAAGAGCACGACGATGAGCCCGATGACGCCGCCCATCAGGGCCATGAGCAGGGGCTCGACCAGGCGGGCGCCCCACTCAAGGGTGCGGCCCAGCTCCTCGTCATGGAACGCGGCGATGCGCTCCAGCATCTCCCCCATGTGGCCGCCCTTTTCCCCCACGCGCAGCAGGCGCAGGGCCACCGGTGTGGTGAGACCGTGGGCGTGGAAGGCGGCGGACAGGGGCTGACCCTCACGGATGGCCTGGGTCGCGGCCGCCAGACGGGCGCGCAGCGCAGGAGCCAGCAGGCCCTCCACCATGCCCAGTGCCGTCACCAGGGGAATGCCGCCGGCAAGCAGCATGCCCAGGGTGCGGTAAAGGCGTGCGAGCTGCCAGATGCGCAGGCGCTCACCCAGCCAGGGGTGGCGCCAGAGCCAGTCGCCCAGCCGGCGCCGCACGCCGGGACGGGAAAAGAGGTGGAGAAGGAAGGCGACGCCCGTTGCCAGGGCCGCGACTGCCGCCATGCCATGAGCTTCCAGCAGGCGCCCCCAGCCGATCAGCAGGCGCGACAGCAGGGGCAGGTCGCGTCCCAGGTCTTCGTAAATGTGGGAAAAGCGCGGTACCACGTAGCCCAGGAGAAACAGGGCCACCAGCCCGCCCACGATCAACAGCAGGGCGGGATAGAGAGAGGCGGCCACCAGTTTCCTGCGCACTGCCTCGAGCTGGGCGGCGTAGGCCAGGTAGCGAGACAGGGCCTCCGGCAGATCGCCCGTGCGTTCGGCCGCCTGCACCGTGGCCACATAGAGGGCGGGGAAGGCGCCAGGGAAGGCGCCCAGTGC
>JBBFMG010000045.1:0-12209 GCA_037478575.1 Burkholderiales bacterium
CCGTACGCACATTACGTGCCAGAATCAGGTATCCTTTTTGGGATAAATACCGGGCAGCCAGGTCTTCGCCCCATTTTCCTACGCGCTGACGGTACAGACTCATCGCAAAACCCTTTCGTATTCCTCCAGCATGCGCCGGAAGCGTTGCGGCGGCTCCAGCCGGGTGATTTCGCTCTCCTCCTTCCAGTGGAGCATGCGTCCCGCCCGCTCCAGAGCGGTCACCAGGCCCATGCGGCGCACCAAATCGCCCAGGCCATGGCGGATGAGCACGGAGCTGATCTCGTGCAGGCGGGGGAAATCCCGCACCACACTGATCGTCTCCCAGAGCATCAGTCGCCCTTCCCGCTGCCGCCGGCCTTATCCTGCAGCGCCTGGGCCATGCCGGCCAGTATGCCACTGGCCACCAGGGCCAGCCGCCGCGCCAACTCTCCAGCCGCGGCCGCGCCCTCTGCGGCACCGCTGCGGATGACCGGCGCCGCACGATTGGTGAGGGCCTCCACGGTTTCCGCCACCATGCGGCCGGTGTCCGTGCCCGTGCGACGGGCGTGTGTGAGGAGATCGGCGAACGCCTGTTTCACCCGCTCCTGGGCGCGCCCGCTGCCACTGGCCACCGCCTCCAGCAGTTCCCCTTCCAGGCGGCGCAGACCCTCCAGCACGGGCCGCAGGTCTTCGCGGGTGAGCGCCCTGCCCTCGGCCATGAGCTGCTCGGCCGCCAGCTTCGTTGCCTCGGCGGACTTGCGCACGGCTTCGTCCAAGCCCTTCAGCGCATCGGCCGCGGCCGCCCGGAGCTCGCCGCCCCGCCGTGCCAACCCCAGGCTCACGCCTTCGGTGACGGCTTCCAGCACGGTGCGCAGCTGGGCGGCCTCCAGCGAGCGTGACTGCAGGGCGCGCAGAGTGAGGTCGCGCACCGCGGCACGCAGATCCGCGGCCTGCTCGGCCTGCGCCGCGGCTTGCTCACGGATGTGTTCGACGGGGGTGGATGTGGCGTCCATGGGGGGCTCCTGTTTGCGGAAGGATCATGGCCAATCATAGCGGAAATGCCGGAGCGCAGCCCGGCAACCGCGCCCCGGGGCGGGGCGCGGTTTTGACTTCCCGCCGAAAGTTCCGTTTAATTGGCCCATGGCGGCCAAACTTCATGCCTTCGTCCTGATCCTGGGCCTGCTTGCCCTGCCCTGCCGGGCCGAGCCCGGCGCGGAGGATGGGACATCATCCAGGGAAGGGCCGGTGGCGACCGGCCCCGCGGCGGATCTCACCCTCTATGCCCTGAGCCTCAACGGCACGGCCTACCGGTTCGGCGGCAGCGATCCGGACAAGGGCCTCGATTGCAGCGGCTTCGTGGGCCACGTCTTCCGCGAAGTGGCGGGCATCGATCTGCCCAGGAGTGCCCAGGCCATCAGTCAGTTGGGGCGCAAGATTGGGATCAATGAGCTGAAACCCGGTGATCTGGTGTTCTTCAACACGCTGCGCCGGGCGTTTTCCCACGTGGGCATTTATCTGGGCAACCAGCAGTTCATCCACGCCACCAGCAGCCGTACCGGCGAGGTCCTGATCTCCAGCCTGCGCGAGACTTACTGGGCGCGCCGCTTCGACGGAGCGCGTCGCATCGATCTCGCCGGCCAGTGACCGGCGTGGCGGCCGCCGGCTGCCCCGAAGGGGCCCACCCACGACACGGAGACAGCCATGGCTCGATCGTCCGTCCTTGTCACCCTCATTCTGGCCTTGGGCCTGCCGCTCACCTGTTCTGCCCGGGACATGAGCCTGCAGGAGCTGGAAGACTGGTTCAACGACGACACCAGCGCGCGCATCGCCGCGGTCAATGAAGGCGAGCTGGTGTTCCTGGCCAGCCCGCCCGCCAAGCCGGTGCATCACCATCACAACATCCTCACCGTGGATGACCGGACCGTGGACAGCGGCGGAGCTGCGTCAGTGCCATGAACATCTGGACCGTGTGCCGGCGACCCAGATCGTGTTCCGCGCGGAGCGGGTGCGGGATCTGGAAATCCTGAGCCATGAAGGCATCGCCCAAGCCTGGGTGGAAGGCCCCACGGTGCAGCTGCGCGGCGTGGGGCCCGCCGCACGCATCTGCCTGCGCCTGCAAAGCCAGGTGCTCATGCGCAACACGGACGGCACCTACCACGTGAACAGCGGGCCGTTCATGCGCCGCTTCCTGGATGGCTACTATCCCATGCACGTGAGCATGGAGGTGCGCCTGCACACCCGTCGTCTGCGTTTTCTCGACATCACCCCGGCCCGCCAGCAGGGTTTTGAGGTGTCGGTCACCCCACGCCGGGTGCGCTTCGACACCTGGTTCGAAGGCCGGCTCCAGACCCTGATCCGCTTCATGCCGGCCGGCGCACCGCCGGGCTGACCCTTCTCGCTATTGCAAATCATTCTTGTTTGCGTTAAGATGGCCTCACGTTTTGTTACTGGAGGTCAAGCTCATGTTTTTGCGCATCCTTTTCTCCCTGGCGCTGTTCGCTGCCGCCCTCGCCCCTGCCCGGGCGGAAGAAGTGGTGGTGTATTCCGCCCGCAACGAGCAGCTCATCAAGCCCGTATTCGATGCCTACACCCGCGCCACGGGGGTGCAGGTCAAGTTCATCACGGACAAGGAAGGGCCGCTGCTGGCGCGCCTCAAGGCAGAAGGCGCCAACACGCCGGCCGATCTCCTGCTCACGGTGGACGCGGGCAATCTCTGGCAGGCGGCGCAGGAAGGCGTGCTGCAGGCGGTGGATTCGCCGGTGCTGGAGCGCAACATCCCCGCGAGCCTGCGCGATCCCGGCAAACGCTGGTTCGGCCTGTCGGTGCGCGCCCGCACCATCGTCTACAACACGGCGCGGGTGCGGCCCGAAGAGCTTTCCACCTACGAGGATCTCGCCAACCCGAAATGGAAGGGCCGCCTGTGCCTGCGCACCTCCAAGAAGGTTTACAACCAGTCCCTGGTGGCCATGATGATCGCCGAGCACGGTGAAGCCAAAACGGAGCAGATCGTGCGCGGCTGGGTGGCCAATCTCGCCACCGATCCCTTCCCGGACGACACCAAGATGATGGAGGCCATTGCCGCCGGCCAGTGTGATGTGGGCATCGGCAACACCTATTACTACGGCCGGTTGATGGAGAAGAAACCCAATCTGCCCCTGGCGCTGTTCTGGGCGAACCAGCAGGGCGCCGGCGTCCACGTAAACATCTCCGGCGCAGGCGTCACCCGCTTCGCCCGCAACCGCGCGGGGGCCATCCGGCTGCTGGAATGGCTGTCCTCCCCGGACGCCCAAAACCTGTTTGCCGACGTGAACCTGGAATATCCGGTGCACCCCGCCGTCAGGCCGGACCCGGTGGTCGCCGCCTGGGGCGAATTCAAGCGCAATCCCATCAACGTCGCCAAGGCTGGCGAGCTCCAGGCGGCAGCCGTAAAATTGATGGACCGCGCCGGTTACCGATAACACGCCACGATGCCCCCCGACGCCCTGTCCGGGGCCAAAGCGCCGCAAGGCGCTTTTGGGTTTTTGCGCCCCCGCAAACTTCCCCCTCCCTGGCGCCTGTTCGCCGCGACGGTCACGCTGCTCGTGGCCATCCCGCTGCTGGTGGTGGCGTCCGCCATGCTGCATCCGGACCGGGAGACCTGGCGGCATCTCGCAGAGAATGTGCTGGCCGAGCTGGTGGTGCACACGCTCCTGCTTGCCGTTGGGGTGAGCGTGGCCACCGCCCTGCTGGGCACGGCGCTCGCCTGGCTCACGGCGGTGTGCGAGTTTCCGGGTCGCCGCCTGTTTTCCTGGAGCCTGATGCTGCCTTTGGCGGTCCCCGCCTACGTCACGGGTTTCGTGCTGGTCGGCCTGCTGGATTTCACGGGACCGGTGCAGACCCTGCTGCGCGAAGCGTTGGGCCCCGATCTGCGCCTGCCCCCCATCCGCTCCGGTGGCGGCGCAGCCCTCGCCCTCACCCTCGCCCTCTATCCCTACGTCTATCTGCTGGCACGCAACGCCTTCCTGAGTCAGGGACGGCGGGCCCTGGAAGTGGGACAGAGCCTGGGGCTCGACCGCCGCCAGGGCTTCCTGCGCATCGCCCTGCCCCTGGCGCGCCCGTGGATCGCCGGCGGCGTGGCCCTGGTGGCCATGGAAACCCTGGCGGATTTCGGCACCGTGGCGGTGTTCAATTACGACACCTTCACCACCGGCATCTACAAGGCCTGGTACAGCCTGTTCTCCCTGCCGGCAGCAGCCCAGCTCGCCTCGGTGCTCATGCTCCTCGTCCTGGGGGTGCTGCTTCTGGAGCAGCACATGCGGGCGGGTATGCGTTACACCCAGGCGGGACGGGCCGGCCAGGCCCGGGAGCGCATCGTGCTGCGCGGCGCGGCCCGCTGGGGCGCGACCCTGCTGTGCGGGGCGGTCCTGGCCGCCGCCTTCCTGGTACCCGTGGGGCAGCTCGCCCTGTGGGCGCTGGAGGTGGCGGTGCGTGATCTGGACAGCCGTTACTGGGGCTATCTCGCGCGCTCCCTCCTGCTCGCGGGCGGCGCCGCCCTGATGATCGCCAGCGTGGCGCTGCTGCTCGCCTATGCACGCCGGCGCCACCCGGACACCTGGATGAACCTCATGGTCCGCATCTCTACCCTGGGCTATGCCGTGCCGGGCGCGGTGCTGGCCATCGGCATCTATCTGCCCATCGCCTGGTTCGACCACGCCTTCGTTGCCCTGATGCGCGAAACCCTGGGCCGGGAGGCCGGGCCGCTCCTGTCGGGCACCCTGCTAGCCATGCTGTCGGCCTATATGGTGCGTTTCCTGGCGGTGGCCCATGAACCCGTGAGCGCGGCCCTGCAGCGCGTCACAGCCAGCATGGACGAGGCGGCGCGCAGCTTCGGCCTCACCACGCGCCAGCTGCTCGCACGGGTGCATCTGCCCCTGCTGCGGGGCGGCACGCTCACCGCCGTGCTCCTCGTGTTCGTGGACGTGATGAAGGAAATGCCCATCACCCTCATGACCCGTCCCTTCGGTTGGGACACCCTGGCCACCCGCATCTTCGAGATGACCTCGGAAGGGGAATGGGAGCGGGCCGCCCTGCCCGCAGTGGCCCTGGTGCTGGCCGGGCTGGTTCCCGTGATCCTGCTCACGCGCCAGACGGAGCGCTGAACATGGCGGCCCGGCTCGAACTCAAGGAAGTCGGCAAGCGCTTCGGCCCCACGGTGGTGGTGCAGGGTCTGTCCTTCCATCTGGCACCCGGCAGCATCGGCTGTCTGCTGGGCCCCAGCGGCTGCGGCAAGACCACGGTGCTGCGTCTCATCGCCGGCTTCGAGGACGTCAGCGCCGGGGAGATCCTGATCGACGGCAGTGTGGTGAGCCAACCCGGCCGTACCCTGCCGCCGGAGCGGCGCCAGGTGGGCATGGTGTTCCAGGATTACGCCCTGTTTCCCCACCTGAGCGTGGAACAGAACATCGCCTTCGGTCTTTACCGCTGGCCGGCCGCCGCGCGGCAAGCGCGTGTGCGGGAGCTCATGGAGCTCGTGGGTCTCGCGGCGTACGCCCGCGCCCATCCCCACGAGCTGTCCGGCGGCCAGCAGCAGCGGGTGGCGCTGGCCCGGGCGCTCGCGCCGCGCCCCGAACTGCTGCTGCTGGACGAGCCGTTCTCCAACCTGGACGTGGATCTGCGCGAGCGCCTCGGCCTGGAACTGCGCCAGATCCTCAAGCATGAGGGCATGACCGCCATCCTGGTCACCCACGACCAGCAGGAAGCCTTTGCCATGGCCGACGAGATCGGTGTCATGCACGAAGGCCGCATCCAGCAATGGGACAATGCCTACCGGCTCTACCACCAGCCGGCGAACCGGTTCGTCGCCGATTTCATCGGCCAGGGGGTGTTCCTGCCGGGCACGGTGCTCAATTCCCACCAGATCGAGATCGAACTGGGCATCCTCAACGGGTCCTTTCCCAGCGAGTGCAGCAAGGGCTGCCCGGTGGACGTGCTGATCCGCCCCGACGACATCGTCCACGACGATGCCAGCCCGCTCCTCGCGGAAGTGGTGCACAAGGCCTTCCGGGGCGCCAGCATCCTCTACACCCTGCGCCTGCCCAGCGGGGGCACGGCCCTGTCCCTGGTGCCCAGCCACCACGACCACGCCCTGGGCGAGAAGATCGGCATCCGTCTCGACGTGGATCACGTGGTCGCCTTCAAGCGCATATAATGGACTTCCCGCGGGCCCGGCCCGCAATCCCGCGCAAGTCCTGCCGATGGTGAAGCCCGCGCGTCTGTTCTCCAACCGCATGGCTGTTAGCGTCGCCGCCGGCTTTGCCCTGGTGCTGACGCTGATGGTGTCTCTGGCCGTGGTCGGCCTGCGCGAGATGGCGTCCATCAACGACCACCTGGAGCGCATCGTCAACGAGAACAACGCCAAGGTGGAGCTCGCCACCGCCATGCGCGATGCGCTGCGCCAGCGCATCATCACCATGCACAGCATCGTCATCGCTCCCGATCCCTTCGAGCGGGAGGAGGCGCTGCAGCGCTTTTACGATTACGGCATCCAGTTCAACAACGCCCGTCAGAAGCTGGACCGCCTCGCCTCGAGCCGCGAGGAAAAGGCCGTGCTGGAACGCATCCGCACCCTGGCCAACGTGGCCCAGCCCAAGGTGGTGAGCGGCATCGAGCACGCCATGAACGACGAGCAGGAGGCGGCCCTGCGCATCCTGCGGCAGGACGCGATTCCCTCCCAGCAGCAGCTGGTGGCGCAACTGGAGGCCATGGTGGATCTGCAGCGCCAGGCCAGCCGACAGGCGGCGGAAGAAGCCGCCCAGGCCTACCGCCAGACCGTGTGGCTCATGATCGGCCTGGGCACCAGCCTGGTGCTGGTGGGCATCGCCGTGTCGGGCTGGGTGGTGCGCCGCATCAGCCAGCAGACCCAGCAGATCGTGCGCGAGCAGGTGAAATACAAGACCCTGTTCACCACCAATTCCGACGGCATCGTGCTGGTGGCCGACGGTCGCTTCATCGACTGCAATCCCGCCACCCTCACCATGTTCGGCTACGACAGTGTGGAAGCCTTCTGCCGCACCACCCCGGCCGAGCTGGGACCGCCCAGCCAGGCGGACGGCACGCCCTCCGGCGAGTACGGCATGCGCCAGATCGAGAAGGCCATGCGCGAAGGCCACTGCCAGTTCGAGTGGCTGGGCCGGACCCGTGACGGGCGCGTGTTTCCCGTGGAGATCGCGCTGCACGCCATGACTCTGGACGACAAGGTGGTGGTCCAGGCCATCATGCGCGACATCACGGAGCGCAAGGAAAACGAGGCGCGCCTGCGTGCCGCCTACGATGCCGCGCTGGAAGCCTCGCGCGTGAAGTCCCAGTTCGTGGCCAACGTCAGCCACGAGATCCGCACCCCCCTGAACGGCATCATCGGCATGGTGGGCCTGCTTTTGGATTCCCGCCTGGATCCGGAACAGCGGGATTACGCCGAGACCATCCGCTTTTCCTCGGAGGCCCTGCTCACCATCATCAATGACATCCTCGACTTCGCCAAGATCGAGGCGGGACGCATGGAACTGGAGATCGTTCCCTTCGACCTGCGCGAAACCGTGGAGGAGGCGCTGGAACTGTTCGGCGAGCGGGCCCATGCCAAGGGGCTGGAACTCGTCTGCGATATGCCGCCCAACCTGCCCGCGCAGGTGTTGGGCGATCCGGCACGCCTGCGCCAGATCCTCATCAACCTGGTGGACAATGCCATCAAGTTTTCCCACCGCGGTGACGTGCTGGTGCGCGGCCGCCTCACCCCGGTGAGCGAGAGCGAGCTGGAACTGCGGGTGGAAGTGCGCGATGCCGGCATCGGCATCAGCCCGGAGGGCATGCAGCGCCTGTTCCAGGCGTTCTCCCAGGCGGATGGCTCCACCACGCGCCGCTATGGCGGCACCGGTCTGGGGCTCGCCATCTCGCGCCAGCTCGCCCAGCTCATGGGTGGCGACATGGGAGCGGAAAGCACCCCGGGGGTGGGCAGCACCTTCTGGTTCACCGCCCGGCTCAGGCAGGCCGGCCCCGCAACGGCCGAAATCCCGGCCGCCCTGCGCAACGTGCCGGTCCTGCTCGCCGTGCCCAACACCCGCCTGCGCGAAGTGCTGGCGCGCCAGCTCGCCTACTGGGGCATGCAGGTGCAGGCCGTCCCCGGCAGCGTGGACGCCTACGCCAAATTGACCGCGTCGGCGCACCGCGGCATGCCTTTCCGCGTGGTCCTGATCGACGCCCAGCTCCTGGAGGAAAGCGGCGGGGAACTGCTGCATGCCCTCGATCAGGACCCGGCCCTGGCGGGACTGGCCCAGATCCTGCTCACGGGCATGGCCCCCCGGCCTGCCTGGCGAACCTGGCTTGCACCGGGACGGCGCGTGCATTTGCCCAAGCCGGTGCGCACGGCGCGTCTGCAGGCCCTGCTGGGCGAACTGCTGGGCTTTGCCCTGCCCGCCCCCGCCCGCCCTGCTCCGGGGGAACGGTCCGTGCCGGTGCGGGTGCTGGTGGCGGAGGACAACGTGGTCAACCAGAAGGTGGTCAGCCACATGCTGCGCAAGCTGGGGGTGCGCGCCGACGTAGTGGCCAATGGCAGGGAGGCCGTGGAAGCCATGGCGCGCATTCCCTACGACCTCCTCCTCATGGATTGCCAGATGCCGGAACTGGACGGGCTGGAAGCCACCATCGAGATCCGGCACCGGGAACTCACCCTGCCCCAGCCGCGACGCACGCCCATCGTCGCCATGTCCGCCGATGCCCGCCCGGAAGCCCGGGCACGCTGCACCGAGGTGGGCATGGACGATTACCTGGTCAAGCCGGTGCGCCTGCCCCAGCTCGAGGAGACGCTGCGGGCCTGGGTGCCGGCCTGGCAGCAGCCCGTCCAGGCCGCCGCGACCGATGTCGGCACGTCCGGCGAGGCCATCGATCTCGCCAAGGTGCGGCACATGATGAAGCACGACCGCGCCGCCGAGCAGGAGCTGCTCACCCTCTACCTCTCCAGCACCCAGGCTCTGCTGCAGGCACTGACGGATGCGGCGCAGGAGGAAGATGCCGCCACCTGCGCCGCCAAAGCCCACGAGATCAAGGGCGCGTCGGCCTACGTGGGGGCACGGGACATGCAGCGGCTCGCGCAGAGAGTGGAGCAGGCCGCACGCAGGGGAGACTGGGAATCCGTGCGTACCGCAACGGAGGAACTGGAAGCGGCCTTCATCCGGGTCTGGGCCCAGGTCAACGAAGTGGAGGCGGGAGAAGAGCCGGCGGCGTATGCCTCCGCCCGGGAAGGTTCGTCCTGAGCGCCCTGCGCTCAGTAGGTGATGGTGCGCCAGTCATCATCCATGACGCGGGAGATGAAGGTCGTTCCCCCCGCCAGTCCCGTCACCTCAGGGATCATCTGCTGGCGCGTGATGCCCAGGGCGTTCAGGGAGCCGTTGCAGACGTAAAACTTCACACCCAGCTCGGCGGCATCCTTCATGAAGCCGTACACGGACTTGCTGCGGTTGTCCGACGGGTAGATGGCATCGGCCACACCCGCCACCACCAGGCGCGCCGCCCGGCTGGCAAAAAAGATCTCCACCTCGAATCCCATGGCGGCCGCGGTCGCGGCCTGGAAGAAGGGCGTGCCACACAGATGGGGCTGATCCGGATCCGTGTGCAGGAGCATGATGGCGAGTTTGTCGGCCATGGGAACGGCAGAGGCAGGACAGGCGACGGATTATCGCACACCCTTGCCCCGCCGTACCCGGCCGAGGCCGTCATTGGCGCGCGGGCTGGGGACGCAGGCCGGGAAAATTGCCTTCCACCACGCGCCGCGAGGCCGGGCTGAGATCGCGCGCCTGGGTGCGTTTCAGGCTGGCCCTCACCTCGGCCTGATAGACGGTCTGGATGAGCTGCGAAGCCAGGGCACGGGCCTCCTGCGGGGTGAGATAAAGCGCCGTGCCGCCGAGATCCACCCGTATCCGCTCCCCGTCCTCGGCTTCGGTGACGTTGACAGCCACGGCCGGGGCGGTTTTGTCCTGATTCATGGATTCATCCCTCCTCTTCACTGGTCATGCTTGCAGCCCGGCTCCTGCAAGCACCGTGCCAGCGCCCCGCATGCCGCCATCATGCTGATTCCCATGGGATTTTCGAGTTGGAGGGAAAAGCGCCGCGGAGGCGGCGCGTCGAAGGGGTGACAGGGACGTCGGCCCGCCGTCCGGTCACAGACGCTTCAGGAGAATGTCGCGCACCTCGTCGTCCGTGAGCACGATGGGGTTGGTTTTCATGCTGGAGCCGCGACAGTGGGCGACGATCCGGGGCAGATCCGCCTCGGTCACGCCATAGGCGGACAGGCGCGGCAAATTGAGGGCGCGGGTGAGCTCGGTCAGGCTGTGCACCAGGAACACCCGCGCCCCCACCGGCTCCAGATGGGTCTTGTTGCGGAACAGCCGGCCGGCCTGGGCGTATTTCACCAGCGCGGGATTGTCCGGGTCGCGCTGTTCCATGATGTCGATGTTGGCGCGCGTGGCCTCCGCCACCAGGGTGCCGCATACCACGCCGTGGGGAATGGGGAAGAAGGCGCCCAGGGGCGAAGCCAGTCCGTGCACCGAGCCCAGCCCCGCCTGGGCCAGGGTGATGCCGGACACCAGGGCGGCGTAGGCCATCTTGGCGCGCCCTTCGGCCGCGCGCGGCCCGCCTTCGTACCATTGCAGCAGGCCATCGCGCGCCGCGGTGAGACCGCTCAAGGCGAGCGCATCGGTGAAGGGGTTGGCCTTGAGCGAGACGAAGCTTTCCAACAGCTGGGTCAAGGCATCCATGCCGTTGGCGGCGATCAGTTCCGGCGGGCAGGACGCGAGCAGGTCCGGATCCACCACCGCGTATTCCGCCACCAGCTTCTCGTCGCGGAAGGATTTTTTGTAACCGTTCTCGCCGCGCACCGACAGCACGGCATTCCTGGTGGCTTCGGAGCCGGTGCCCGCCGTGGTGGGCACGGCGATGAAGGGAGTGGCGGGCCCCTGGTAGGGTTTTTCCGGCCCCACGCCCTCCAGATGGTCCAGCACGGAATTGCCGGGCCTGAGCAACCCGGCGATGGCCTTGGCGGCATCCAGCACGCTGCCGCCGCCGATGCCCAACACCACGTCCACCGCCTCCCCGCGGAAACGCGCCACGGCCTCGTCCACCAGCTGGGGCGAGGGCTCCCCGGTAACGGTCAGGCGCTGCCAGGTCACGCCCGCCTGTTTCAGGCCCGCTTCCAGCCGCTCCCAGTGGCCCGCCGCTTCCAGGGAACGGCCGCCGGTGACGACCAGGGCACGGCGGCCGAAACGTGCGGCGAGCGCCGGCACCTTGGAAAACACGCCCGACCCGAACTCGATGCGGGGCAGGCGCGCAATGGAAAAGGGCGCGAAATTCATGACGCAAGGGCCTCCGGGAAAAGCATGTGATGGGCCACGCCCTGGCGCGGCTCCGCCATCCAGGGGGCTACCGTATCACGCCATTTCAGATAGTGGGCCGTCTGCTTGTGGGCTGCGGCCGCCTCGGCGTCGCGGAACACCTCGAACAGCACGAAGCGGGTGGGATCGTCCGCCTGCTGGAGCACATCAAAGCGCAGGTTGCCGGGCTCGGCCACGCTGCCCAGATGGTTCTCCCGGGTGGCGGCGATGAAATCCGCCACGTGTTCCGGCTTGACATGGACATGGACCAGGGTCACGTGCATGGGAATCTCCTTCAGTCTTGCAAAAGCGCCAGGATGTCATCGCGCCGCGCCTTGCGCGCCAGGGTCAGGGGTGTGTCACCCGCCAGGGTGGTGGCCCTGCGGTCGGCACCGCGCGCGAGCAGGAAGCGCACCACTTCCAGATGGCCGTTGGCGCATGCCTTGTGCAGGGGCGTGAAACCCTCGTGGCCGGCCTGGTTCACCAGCGCACCGCGCTGCACCAGCATCTGCACGATGGCGAGATGGCCGCGGCTTGCCGCCTGCATCAGCGGCGTGAAGCCGTAGTCGGTCATGGCATTGGGGTCTGCGCCCTTGTTGAGGATGAACAGCGTGGCCCGCTCATAGCCGTTGAGGGCCGCCCAGTGCAGGGGCTCGTAGCCGTGCCGGTCCCGGGCGCGCACATTGGCGCCGCGCGAGAGCAACAGCAGCGCGGTCTCCTCGCGGCCGTTGAACAGGGCCACCATGAGGGGCGTCCATTCGTCGGCGCGGCGCACGTCCACATCCATGCCGGCGCGCAGGAACAGCAGCACCTCATGGGTCTGCCCCGCCTCCACCC